>CAIYXE010000119.1 GCA_903930095.1 uncultured Hyphomicrobiales bacterium | reverse complement strand
TAACGGGCGGTATAGCTGTAATCGCCAAGTTCCGACTCGAGGATATGGCTGCCCTCCCCGATTTCCACGAAGGCACCGAGGCGGGACTGGCGTACGACTGCTTGCGGATGGAGATGCGGTTCCGGTCCCAGCTGGGGCATAGTGTGACTCCTCTCCCGCTTGCTGATCGAACCGCATGACATTCATATGAACGGCAGGCGGTTGCATCAGCGCGGCCGTTGCGGACGCGGCATCGCGTCATAGGACTGTCACATAATTTGTCGATAACTCTCGACAAATGGAAAACGTGATCGCAATTGAGGCCTTTGCGGCCCTCGCCCAGCCGACCCGTCTGGAAGCGTTCCGCCTTCTGGTGAAACAGGTGCCGGATGGGCTGCCGGCAGGAGAGATCGCCAGACGGCTGGACGTGCCTCATAATACAATGTCAACCCACCTTGCGATCCTGACGCGAGCCGGGCTCATCTCCGTCGAGCGGCACAGCCGCAGCATGATCTACCAGGTGGACCTCAAGGCGGTGCATCAGTTGGTGCTGTTCATGCTGAAGGACTGCTGCAACGGTCGCCCAGAGCTCTGTGCGCCGCTGATCGAGGACATCGCCAATTCCTGTTCGCCAACGGGAGCTTGCTGTGGCTGAATATCCCTACCACGTTCCCTTGCTCCGCACCGGCAGTTCCGCATGCTCGATCTTTGGCAAGGCCATCCGCATGCTGAGCAACCGGATCTCGGCCTTCATCAGCCCGCCCATCGCCTCGCTCGATCGGTTGAACCTCAAGAACAGGCTCGACCAGACCGGCAAACTCTAGCCTCTGACGGATCACATCGGAATGACGCTTTTCGAACGATATCTCACCGTCTGGGTCTTCCTCTGCATTGTTGCGGGCATCCTGCTGGGGCAGCGGATGCCGGGCGTGTTCGCCGCCGTGAGCGGCATGGAGGTGGCGAGTGTCAACCTGCCCGTCGCCATCCTGATCTGGCTGATGATCATCCCCATGCTGGTGAAGATCGACTTCTCGGCACTTGGGCAGGTAGCCAGGCACTGGCGCGCCATCGGCATTACGCTGGCAGTGAACTGGGCGATCAAGCCCTTCACAATGGCCATGCTGGGCTGGCTCTTCATCGGCTGGCTGTTTCGCCCGCTGCTGCCCGAGGCCGAGATCGAGAGCTACATCGCAGGGCTGATCCTGCTGGGTGCCGCCCCATGCACCGCCATGGTCTTCGTCTGGAGCAATCTCACACGGGGCGAGCCGCATTTCACACTGAGCCAGGTGGCCCTCAACGATGCCGTCATGGTGGTCGCCTTCGCGCCCATCGTGGCGCTGCTTCTGGGACTCTCGGCCATTGTGGTGCCATGGGAAACACTGATGCTTTCGGTTGCCCTCTACATCGTGGTGCCCGTGATCATCTCACAAGTGATCCGCAGGAGCCTTCTGGCATCTGGAAGGCTTGACGCGTTCCTCACGGCCATCGCGCCGGTGTCGCTCGCCGCCCTGCTGGCGACGCTCGTTCTGCTGTTCGCCTTCCAGGGGGAGCAGATCCTGGCCCAACCGATGGTGATCGCTCTCCTTGCTGTCCCCATCGCCATCCAGACATATGCCATCTTCGGCATCGGGTATATCTGGAACCGCTTCGCCGGCGAAGCGCACTGCATCGGCGCTCCCTCAGCACTCATCGGCGCCTCGAACTTCTTTGAACTCGCGGTCGCCGCTGCCATCAGCCTCTTCGGCCTCAACTCCGGGGCAGCACTTGCGACCGTGGTCGGTGTGCTGATCGAGGTGCCCGTCATGCTCTCGCTCGTCAGGATCGTGAATGGCTCGAAGGGCTGGTATGAGAAAGGACTGAAACCCCATGCTTGAATACCGTGTTTCCGCCCACAGGCTTGATGCTCAACGGAGCGAAGCGACGACCAAACAGGCAACGCTCACGCTCGACACCGACATTCAGGGGCGTCCCGATGCTTTCAATCCGGCGGAACTGCTTTTGGCGGCCATCGCCGCCTGCATGATCAAAGGCATCGAACGTGTGGCGCCGATGATCAACTTCCAGTTTGACGGTGTCGAAGTGAAACTCCACGGCATTCGCCAGGATGCCCCTCCAATGATGACAGAGATCAATTACGAGATCATCGTCCAGACCACGGAGGATGACCGCCGGCTCGCGTTGCTCCACACCAATGTCCGGAAATACGGCACGATCTCGAACACCGTGGCGAAGGCTACCAGACTCGAGGGCAAGATTCGCCGCGCCAACTGAACACTTAGGCAGCAGAAGACAACGGGAACTGCGAGGGAAAGCCAATCATGCGTGTGGGCATAAACGGAATGGGCCGTATAGGACGCCTGGCACTCAGGGCGGCGCTTGGCGCGGCTGAGCGCGGCGAAGATGACCCGAGGCGGAACAACCGGCTCGACATTGTCCATGTGAACGAGATCAAGGGTGGTGCAGCGGCGGCGGCCCATCTGCTCGAGTTCGACTCGGTGCAGGGCCGCTGGCGGGCCAAGTTCAGCACTGAAGGCGAGGACGCCATCCGCATCGGTGACAGGAGGGTCAGCTTTTCAGCGATCCCGGTGGCCGGAGACATTCCGTGGGGCGATCTCGGCGTGGACGTGGTGCTCGAATGCACTGGCAAGTTCCTGACACATGCGACCCTCGACGGGCACTTGAAGCAAGGTGCAAGGCGGGTGATCGTCGCTGCCCCCGTCAAGGAGCCGGATGTATTGAACGTCGTGGTCGGGGTGAACCATCAACTCTACGATCCCGCAAAGCACCCCATCGTGACGGCAGCCTCCTGCACGACCAATTGCCTCGCGCCGGTCGTCAAGGTCGTTCACGAAAGACTGGGTATCCGGCATGGCCAGATCACCACGATCCATGATCCAACCAACACCAATATGGTGGTCGATGCGCCACACAAGGACCTCCGGCGTGCCCGCTCTGCCATGCTGTCCCTCCAGCCGACGACCACCGGCAGCGCGACGGCGATTGCACTGATCTATCCGGAGCTCAAGGGCAAGCTCGACGGCCATGCGGTGCGGGCGCCCGTTCTGAATGCGTCCCTGACAGACTGCGTTTTCGAACTCAGCCGGGAGACGACAAGGAACGAGGTGAACGCCCTTTTTGCTGAAGCCGCCGCGGGGCCGCTGGCCGGAATTCTCGGCTATGAGCCGCGTCCGCTGGTCTCCGCCGACTACGCGCGCGATACCCGCTCCTCCATTGTCGACGGGCTTTCCACGCTCGTGACGGACGGAACGCTGCTCAAGGTCTATGCCTGGTACGACAATGAGATGGGCTATGCCTGCCGCATGGTTGACCTTGCCTGCCACATGCGGGAGGCGGGCATCTGATGGCGACCGGCACGCGCAACTACGCCATCGTCACCGCCGCCTACTGGGGCTTCACCCTGACAGATGGCGCGCTGCGTATGCTGGTGCTTCTGCATTTCTTCCAGCTCGGATATTCGCCCTTCGTGCTCTCCTTCCTGTTCCTGCTCTATGAAGCAGCAGGCATCGCGGCGAACTTCATCGGCGGATGGCTGGCGGCACGCTTTGGCATCACCCGAATGCTCACCGTCGGTCTCACCACGCAGATTACGGGCTTCCTGGTTCTCTCGGCGCTCTCGCCGGATTGGGCAGCCGTTGTGTCGGTGGCATGGGTCGTTGTCGCGCAGGGCATCTGCGGGGTCGCAAAGGATCTGACGAAGACCGCATCCAAGTCGGCAATCAAGGTGGCCGAAAAGGACGCGCGTGCAGAAGGCGCGGAAGGCCGCCTGTTCAAGTGGGTTGCATGGTTTACAGGCTCCAAGAATGCCATGAAGGGCTTGGGCTTCTTCCTCGGCGGACTGCTGCTCGAGTTGCTGGGATTCCGGATAGCACTGTGGGTGATGGCCGGGGCGCTCGCGGTGGTCCTGCTGGGTGTTGTACTTTCTCTGCCGCCGATGATGGGGAAGAGCAAGGCCAGTTCCACGGCGCGCGAGTTGTTCGGCAAGTCGAAAGGCGTCAACCTCTTGGCAGCAGCGCGCATCTTCCTTTTTGGTGCGCGCGATGTCTGGTTTGTCGTCGGCGTTCCCGTGTTTCTCTACGCCAGCGGCTGGACCTTCACGATGGTCGGGGGGTTCATGGCGGTGTGGACCGTGTTCTACGGTCTGGTGCAGGCTTCGGCTCCGGCCATCATCCGCCGCAGCCTTGATGGCCTGTCAAGGGAGGTGCCTGCCGCGCGGTTGTGGAGTGCACTGCTCGCACTTGTCCCCGCACTCATCATCGCGGCGCTCGCAGCTGACATTGCTGTGCGGCCCGACATCATCCTTGTCATCGGTCTGGCGATCTTCGGCTTTGCGTTCGCGATCAATTCCTCTGTCCACTCCTACCTGATCCTTGCATACGCGGGATCAGAGAAGGCGGCTGAGGATGTGGGTTTCTACTACGCGGCGAATGCCGCAGGACGTTTTGCGGGAACGCTGCTCTCAGGGCTACTTTATCAGTGGGGCGGTCTCAGTGCTTGCCTTGCGGGCTCAGCACTGATGCTGCTGGCATGCTTCGCAACGACACTGGCGCTGCCGCTCGATCGAACCCCGCCGGCAAGCTAGCAATGGAGCCATGATGGCAGATGTTCATGAAAGAGCGCGGCACCAGGGAAGCCCGGCAGAGGTCTTCGCAGTTTTCCTGAAGCTTGGCCTGACCTCCTTCGGCGGACCCATTGCGCATCTCGGCTATTTCCGCGACGAACTCGTCACCCGGCGGAAATGGCTGAGCGAGCAGGCCTATGTCGATCTTGTGGCGCTCTGCCAGTTCCTGCCGGGCCCGGCTTCGAGCCAGACGGGCTTCGCACTGGGACTGATGCGAGCTGGCTGGCTCGGCGCCCTTGCGGCCTTTGCGGCCTTCACCCTGCCCTCTGCGCTGGCCCTCATCATCTTTGCATATACAGCCACTTCGATCTCCGGCCCGCTTGGCGCCGGGGCCCTGAACGGCCTGAAGCTCGTTGCAGTGGCAATCGTTGCGCAGGCAGTCTGGGGCATGGCGCGCAACCTGTGCCCTGATCGCGAGCGCGCAACAATCGCCGTTGCTGCCGTGGCCGTGCTCGCATTCGTGCCTGGCCCCTTCAACATGATCGCCGCAATTGCAGCCGGTGCACTGGCGGGCGTCATTCTGGGGCAGGGGAGCGGCAGTTCAGAGAGGGGGCATGTCACGGTTGCCGTTCCGGGATTCGTTGCGGTGGCGGCTCTCCTGATTTTCGCCGGCCTCCTCGTGATCCTGCCGCTGCTTGCAGAGCAGTCGCAGGTGATTGCGGTGTTCGACGGCTTCTACCGGGCGGGTGCGCTGGTCTTCGGCGGTGGCCATGTCGTGCTGCCGCTGCTCGAAGCCGAAGTGGTGGAACAGGGCTGGGTGACGCAAAGCCAGTTCCTGGCGGGATATGGCGCGGCGCAGGCGGTTCCCGGTCCGCTCTTCACCTTTGCCGCCTATCTCGGCGCGACGCTCGAACCCGCCCCTCATGGCATCGCTGGCGCATTCATCGCTCT
>CAIYXE010000118.1 GCA_903930095.1 uncultured Hyphomicrobiales bacterium | reverse complement strand
GGAGCGAGGGCGATCCCTTCGCCGGCAGTCCGGCGGATGGCTTTCCCTCAGACGAGCAGTATTTCGACCCCGCCCTGCTGCCCCCGCCTGAGTCCCCCATCGACTATCCGATCGAGCCGGTGCCGCCGCGCCGCATCCGCAAGAAGTTCCGCCGCCAGATGGTGGAGTTCGAAGGGCCGGAGCAGCCCGGCACCATCGTCGTCGATCCTGACGCCCGCTTCCTCTACCACGTTCTGGCCTATGGCAGCGCCGTGCGCTACGGCGTGGGCGTGGGCCGCGCGGGCTTCGCCTGGGCTGGCGACGCCAAGGTGGGCATGAAGCGCCGCTGGCCGCGCTGGGTTCCCCCGCGTGAGATGGTGGACCGCGACGAGCGCGCCCGCGAGTGGGTCAACGGCCAGCCCGGCGGGCCGGAGAACCCGATGGGCGCGCGCGCCCTCTACCTTTATGCCAACGGCGAGGACACGCTCTACCGCATCCACGGCACCAACGAGCCGCAGTCGATCGGCAAGGCCATGTCATCGGGCTGCATCCGCATGCTGAACCAGGACATCGCGGAGCTTTTCGATAACGTCATCGTCGGCACGCCCGTCATCGTGCGCGCCTCGCGCGGGTCGTGAGCGTGGGGCACCTCACCGCCATCGGCTTCGATGCCGACGACACGCTGTGGCAGAACGAAACCTTCTTCCGCATGACGGAGCAGCGCTTCACCGAGCTCCTCTCCTCCCATGGCGAGCACGAAGTGCTCTCAGCCAGGCTGCTCGAGGCCGAGCGCCGCAACCTGAGCTTCTACGGCTACGGCGTGAAGGGCTTCACCCTTTCCATGATCGAGACCGCCGTCGAGGTGACGAAGGGCGAGGTCCCCGCCTCCGTCATCGCAGAGATCCTCAGCTTCGGCCGCCAGATGCTGCAGAACCCGGTCGAGACGCTGCCCGGCGTGCATGACACGCTGGACGCGCTGGCGGGCAAATACCGCATCCTCCTCATCACCAAGGGCGACCTCTTCGACCAGGAGCGCAAGCTGGCCCAGTCCGGCCTCGGCGACTACTTCGATGCGGTGGAGATCGTCAGCGAAAAGACGAAATCCACTTATGATCGCATCTTCGCCCGCCACGGCGATGGCGCGGCACGCGCCATGATGGTGGGCAATTCGCTGAAGTCGGACGTGGTGCCCGCCATTGCCGCCGGAGCCTATGGCGTCCATGTCCCGCATGAATTGACCTGGGTGCTGGAGCATGAGGAGGCGCCCGAGGGCAACCCCCGGTTCCGCCGCATCCCTGATCTCGGCAAGCTGCTGCCCCTCATCGGCCAAATGACTTGAAGGCCCGTTGCGCCTATGGCACATCCGGGAGCCATCCGAGGACATGACAACGTGACTGCCGGCCCCTTCGCCTCTCTGACCGCCGCCCTGGCGCTCTGCCTCACCCTTGCCGCCTGCGGCGCCACCGCGCCCAAGGGCGTGCGCATCACCAATGACGGCGCCTCGGCGACGACCGACAAGACGCCGGTGCCGATCTCGGATTTCACCGCGCCCCAGATCCGCTCCGCGATCTCGGGCAAGACGTTCCAGTACACCCGCCCCGATGGCATCGGCTTCATCACCTATAATGCCGACGGCACCTTCAGCTTCCAGGACGACGTGAAGGGTGGCGGCACCGGCAGGTGGACGGCCAACGGAACGGAATTCTGCGAAGCCTGGGGCAAGGCCCCCGCCGACTGCGGCGTGTTCAAGAACACGGGTGACGCCTATTTCGCCGCAAAGTCCCGCCTGGTGGAGATGAAGACCTAGCGCGCCGTGCGGCCGATGACGGACTGACTGTTGAACAACCGTCACAGTTTCGGTTTGTTCTACCTTTGCGGGCAATCACAGGATGGGCTGAATATGCTGACACGACGCAACATGATCATCAATGCAGCAGGCCTGTTTCTTGCAAGCGGTGCGGGTTCCCTTTCGATCCGCCCAGGACTGGCTGAAGAGTCAGAACTCGGGCCGCAGGCGCTGCCCTCTGGCGCGCGCGAGAGTGCGGTGCTGGACCAACTCTCCGGCAAGCAGGCGCTCATCAAGCGCTCCTACCGCCCCCCCAACTACGAAACGCCGCTCTCTGTCTTCGATCAGGCATTCACGCCGAACGACCGGTTTTTCGTACGCTGGCATCTTTCCGATATTCCAGAAGCCGACGCCGGGTCCTGGCGACTCCGGATTTCCGGTGAGGGCGTGCAGACATCCGTCGAAGTTTCGCTGGATCAGCTCTCCAGGGAATTCGAACAGGTAGAGCTTGCTGCCCTTTGCCACTGCTCCGGCAACAGGCGTGGCCTCTCTGACCCGCATGTCATGGGCGTCCAGTGGGGCTTTGG
>CAIYXE010000117.1 GCA_903930095.1 uncultured Hyphomicrobiales bacterium | reverse complement strand
GTTGCCATGGGCGTGGATCGATCCCGACAAGGCGCTGCCCTGGATCGAGCAGAAAACGGGCCTGAGCCTCGCCCCAACGCAGAAGGAGGCGATCAGGCTGGCGCTCATGGCAAGGCTCCTGGTCATCACCGGCGGTCCCGGCGTCGGCAAGACCACCATTGTCAATTCCATCCTGCGCATCCTCGCCGCCAAGGGCGTGAACCTCCTGCTCTGCGCACCGACGGGCCGCGCGGCCAAGCGCATGACGGAGGCCACCGGTTTCGAGGCCAAGACAATTCACCGCCTGCTCGAGGTCGATCCGAAGGGCGGCGGCTTCAAGCGCAACGCCGAGAACCCGCTCGACTGCGAGTTGCTGGTCATCGACGAGACCTCCATGGTGGACGTCCCCCTGATGCATGCACTCCTCAAGGCGCTGCCGGATTCCTCCGCCCTGCTCGTCGTCGGCGATATCGACCAACTCCCCTCGGTGGGGCCTGGCCAGGTGCTGGCGGACATCATCCAGTCGGAGGCCATCCCGGTGGTTCGCCTCACGGAGGTGTTCCGCCAAGCGGCAGAGAGCCGCATCATCACCGCCGCGCATCGCATCAACAAGGGCCAGATGCCCGATCTTGCACGACCAGAGGGCGAGAGCGATTTCTACTTCGTCAACGCGGCAGAGCCCGAGGCTGCCATTCCGCTGATCGTGGACCTTGTGAAAAGCCGCATACCCAACCGCTTTGGCTTCGACCCGATCCGCGATGTGCAGGTCCTCTGCCCCATGAACCGAGGTGGCGTCGGCGCCCGCTCGCTCAACATCGAGCTTCAGGCGGCACTGAACCCGGCCACGGAGCAGAAGGTCGAACGTTTCGGCTGGACATTCGCGCCCGGCGACAAGGTGATGCAGATCGAGAACGACTACGAGAAAGAAGTCTACAACGGCGACGTCGGCTACATTGACGCGGTAGATCTCGATACGGGTGAACTGGTCGCCAGCTTCGACGGGCGCGCCGTCACCTACGGCTTCGGGGAACTCGACACACTGGTTCCGGCCTATGCCGCGACGATCCACAAGTCGCAAGGCTCCGAATACCCCGCCGTCGTTATCCCGGTCATGACGCAGCACTATGCCATGCTGCAGCGGAACCTTATCTACACCGGCATCACCCGCGGCAAGAAGCTCGTCGTCATCGTCGGCCAGGCCAAGGCAGTAGCCATCGCGGTCAAGAACGTCTCAGGCCGCCGGCGCTGGACGAAGCTCAGGGAATGGTTGATCAACAAAACGACAGACAGCTGACACATGTTTCTGTTCCCCGGATCGCTTCGTTCTGAATGCGAGGGCGGTTACCGGGCAGGTCCTCGTCAATTTCCAGTCAAAAGACGGAAGGCAATCGCGAGCGATGATACTCAAGCCGCTCTCAGTCCTTCCTGCCAGAGATCGTGATCCTCGTTTCAACCGGCTCAGAAACTGCATCCTTCAGCCAGCAACTCTTCTTTCTTGACAGATACGTGAAGGCGCGGCAGCGATCATCTCTTTCGCATCTGTCGGAGCATTCGCCGAACCCTATATCCCGAACCTCCCGGTAGTCATTTCCAGGATAGTCGGTCCTCTCGGCTATAGTGATCGTCGATCTGCGCAACCTACTCTCGAGGTAAATCCTGTAGCCCGCAAAGGCATTCGGATTCCTGAACACCCGCTCGCCGTCAGACTTCAGGAAACATACGCCGTTCTCACAGGGCACCAAAAGATTGTGGATAAAAGTCCAAGGCCGCGCGCGTGTCTCGCAAGTCAAAGCGGGGCTTGGCGCTTGCATACATGCTGAGCGTCGTTCCGGCTTCCGGGTGTTCCTCGAGGACGGTCATGTCGACATGGACTCGAACCTGCTTGAGAATACCATCAGGAGCCCGGCCATGAAGCGCCGCAAAGCGCTCTTCGCCGGTTATGACGAGGGCGGACGCTCCTGGGCTCGCATGGCCTCGCTCATCGGTTGGGCAAAAATGAATGGCGTCGACCCTTATGCCTACCTCCTGCACCTCTTCACGAGACTTGCCCCGGGGCACCTCAACAAGGTTATCGATGCCCTGATGCCATGGGCCTTCCCAGCCGCAAACTCAACTCACTCACAATGAGCTCATCCGGGATTACCCAGTGATCTCATTGTGAGCGCTCAAATCAGCCCCCACATCGACACCGCTCCGAAAATCCGTCAGGCCGCAACCGGCAACTCTGTGGGGCGTAGCCGGCGCTTACACAAGATCTGGTCTGATGTTGGCGCCAACGTTAGTGGGCCGTATCCAGCACACCGGTCAAGGCTGAGCAGATGCCAGCCTCTGACGGCTTGTAAGGCCTAGCCATAGGTCGCCGACAGTCGCACGGAATCCGAGGAAGAAGGCGAAGCCATAGGCATAGAGCGATAGATTGACCAGCGGCAAGAGCATTCCTGCGTATCTTCCCTTCATCATCGCGTCGGCGGCAAAATATGCCATGAGAGCGGCGATACTCAGGTTGAACAGGATGTAGGCAGGTTTCACCACCGTACGGCTGCCGATCTTTGGCGTTCGCACGAAACGCCCTCTCTTGCGAGACAGCGCCTGCTTCAGCGAATCGAGGACTCCGCTGAGGCATACCGGCATCAGAAACAGGTTGAGCGCGCAGACACCCAGCAGGTCGGTGCCACGGTAGCCCAGGCGCCGCAAGTCAAGCCAGTAGAGCAGAAAGTAGGGAAGCATCGCGGCCATGGTCATCATCAGCACCAAGGCGGAACCATCGACAAGCACCATCATGGCCAGAACGCAAAGATTGCCGATAATGGTCGATAGAAGATAGTTCGAGCGAAGCAGCACCTCGCCAAGACGCTTCATGCGCCCGCCATTCTTGAAAAAGTGGGCATAGAAGCTGGGCGCTATGATGAGGCCACCATTGCTCCAACGCCGCCGCTGGATTGACAGGGCTCCGAAGTCCGAAGGAGTAGCACTGTAGGCCAGTGCCTGGGGATGGTTGTAGACCTGCCAGCCGGCGTGCAGCAGGTCGATCGTCGAACCTGTGTCCTCAATAACGGTGTCATCCTGGATGAAGACCTTGCATGTCACACCCTCACGTGTTTCGAGACGGACGATTTCCTTCAGCGCGCTGCTGCGAAGCAGTGCATTTGCGCCAACCCAGAAGGAGGCATTAAAGGCAGTTGAGCCCTGATGATAAAGATACTGGATGTCGGTCGTCGCCCCAGCGATCCGCTCAAGATGGGATGATGCGCTGGGGAAGGCGAGATATGGCGTCTGAACCACCGCTACCCGCGGCCGGGCCGCCATGATGCGCACGAGGTCAGCAATATAATTGCTCTTGATGATGCTGTCGGCATCCAGCGTCAGCACGAAATCAGCATGGGGGACCGAGAATTCTCCTTGGCCCGCGGCAACCTCGCGCAGTTCGACGCCGCGCCCTTTCCGCACGAAGTCGAATGACAAGCCCATGAGGCCGATGTAGGCATTGAGATTCATCGCCTTGTTTGGCGCATGCGAGAGGTTCTTGAACTGCTTGCGCTGGAACGTCGTCACATCTCGGCAGAACAGGTTGCCGATGCGTTCATACTCGGCATCGATGCCCAACAGGTCTATCGCGGCTGCACCGAGCGTCTCGGCGCGGCGGAAATAATACCGGGAGAGGTCGCGTACCACTTCATCGATGAGGAACCGATCGACATGCGCGAACTGCTTCTCCATCCGGGCCGTGAGATAGTCAGCGAGTTCCTCCAGCCAGATTGCGACGTTGCGGTATATGTCACGCAGCCGGTCGGCCTCGTAAGTGAGATCTACGGAGCGCGAGCGCAGTCGCCACTTCCATGTCTCGTGCTCAAAATTCAGAAGTTCGAGGGGCTGGCGCAGAAGGTGGACCACATCCTCCACCGCGCCCAGGCTGCGGGCTAATCCAGCTTCATTGCCCGGCGGGTCGTCGATCAGCACCACCACTCGACGATTTGAGTGCCGTGCCAGCGCGGCCGACAGCAGAGTGTGGCGGATGACGCGAGGTTCCTCACAGTAGGTCGGGATCAGCACCGTGACCCGCTGGTCCGGCGGTGGCTCCCCCGCCATGGGCACGGAAGCCCGGGGATTGCCAGACATGCGCATCGCACCGCCCAGCCGTGAGAGCTGGTAGGAGACGGTGCAGAAGGAGATGCCACTCAGCAACGTCATATAAATCCAGTAGCGGCCTGTGGTGACCTCCTCGCTCACAGTCAGCAGAAAGGCAGCGCCCAGGATCAGCACCACTGAAAGCACCATGATGAACAGGGTGACGGCCCTCGCGCCCTTGTCCGGCTTCACGGCTGGCAGGCCCGGCACTTTCGCCTCTTGCGCCGCAGCGCGGAGCAGTGGCGCCTTGGCCGCAGGCCTTGGCACCCGGTCCAGCATGCCGCCCCAGGACCGGTGCTCATAATCAGCGTACGGCGTCATTTAGCACGGCCCGGCGCGGGCAGGTCCGGAAGGCAGCTCATGCCAATTCACTCGATCTTCCCAAAGGCCTCGGAGAAACCGGAGAGCTTGAAACTTGTCGTAATTTCCGGTTTGCCAGCGCCACGGAACGTCATGGTCATGGCGTTGCCCCTGCGGAGCGCGTCGAT
>CAIYXE010000116.1 GCA_903930095.1 uncultured Hyphomicrobiales bacterium | reverse complement strand
CCGGGATCCAGCTTTGGTTCAGTACACGAGGATAGAGGAAGCTGGATCCCGGCCTTCGCCGGGATGACGGGCTCAAGAGGAGCTAATCCAGCTTGATCGTCTCCGCGATCTCGATGCCGAAGCCCGAGAGCCCCACATAGTGCCGGTTGGAGGAGGACACGAGGCGGATCGTGCTCACGTTCAGGTCGCGCAGGATCTGGGCGCCCAGACCCACGTCGCGCCAGCTTTGCTGGCGCTGGGCGGCGCTTGCTGATTTCTCGGCCCCGAACTGCCCCGCCGGCACGCCCGCTGCACCTTCCTGCAGATAGACGAGAATGCCCGATCCTTCGCGCTTGAAGACCTCGAACACCTTGGTCAGCGTCGTGCGCGTGCCGAACACGTCTTCCAGCACATTCTCACGGTGGAGCCTGACCGGCACCTTGCGGCCGGAGGTCACGTCGCCGAAGACGAGGGCCAGCTGTTCCACCTGGTCGAAGGGTGTCACATAGGAATAGCCCTTCGCCTTGCCGATGGCGGTCTCGACGTCGAACTGCGCGGTCTGCTCCACCAGCCGCTCACGGCGCTGGCGGTAGGCAATGAGGTCGGCAACCGAGATGATCTTGAGGCCATGCTCGCGCGCGAAGGCGAAATTCTGGGGGCCGCGCTTGACGGAGCCGTCATCGTTCACGAGTTCGCAGATGGCGCCCACGGGCTTGAGGCCCGCCAGCTTCACCAGGTCGACGGCGGCCTCGGTATGTCCGGAGCGCATCAGCACCCCGCCCGACTTGGCAACGAGCGGGAAGATATGGCCCGGCCGCACGAAATCCTCCGCCACGACATTGCCATTGGCCAGCGCATGGCAGGTCGCCGCGCGCTCCCTGGCTGAGATGCCGGTGGTGAGGCCGTCCTTGTAGTCGATGGACACCGTGAAGGCGGTGCCCATCGGTGCATCGTTCACCGCCACCATCGGGTCGAGTTTGAGGCGCCGCGCATCCTCCGCCGTGATCGGCGTGCACACGATGCCGGAGGTGTGGCGCACCATGAAGGCCATCTGCTCTTGCGTGATCTTGGAGGCCGCGGCGATCAGGTCGCCCTCGTTCTCGCGGTCGTCGTCGTCGACCACCACCACCATCTGCCCATCGGCAATCGCCTTGATCGCCTCCTCGACAGTGTCGAGCTTCAGTTCGTTCGCCATGCTCTGGTCTCCAAAATCGGAAGGGCGCACCTTGTTGGCCGTCACCGCGGCGATCCTGTTCGCAAGATCGAGGGAGGGCTGCGCCCCGCCCACGAGCTGGGAGACACGGCCCTGGGTGATCCCCAGCCGCCGGGCCAGTTCGGACTGTGACGTGCCGCTGTTAATGAGCCACTCGGAAAGCTTCATGGGCCGCCTATTAGCAGTGCTAATAGGCTGGTGCAAACCCTATTGGCCCCAGGTCCTCTCCAGAACCCTCATCCAGTTCTCAGAGCACAGCTTCCTGGTGAGTTCCTCGCCATAACCGTGGTTTCGCATGGCGACGGTCAGCCGCGGCAGTCCGGCGGCATCGCCGATCTGGGAGGGGATGCGCGCGCCGTCGAAGTCAGAGCCCAGCCCCACATGGTCCTCGCCGGCGAGTTTCATCAGGTGGTCGAGGTGGCGCAGCATGGTGTCGAGGCCGTTCTCGCTCTGCCAGCGGCCATCCGCCCTCAGGAAGCCATTGGCGAAGTTGAGCCCGATCATGCCGCCGGACTTGCCGATGATGCGGATCTGCTCATCCGTCAGGTTGCGGGAGGAGGCGCTTAAGGCATGCGCGTTGGAGTGGGTCGCCACGATCGGCGCGGAGGAGTGCCGCGCCACGTCCCAGAAGCCCTTCTCGTTGAGGTGCGAAACGTCGATCAGGATCTTCAGTTCGTTGCAGCGCTTGACCAGCGCCTTTCCCGCTTCGGTAAGGCCCGGCCCCGTGTCGGGCGAGGAGGGGAAGCGGAAGGGCACGCCCGAGGCGAACACATTGTCCCGGCTCCACACGATG
>CAIYXE010000115.1 GCA_903930095.1 uncultured Hyphomicrobiales bacterium | reverse complement strand
GTGGAGGTTGCGGTTGTTGATGCCGATCATCCGTGAACGGAGCTTCAGCGCGCGCGACAGCTCGTCCTCGTCATGAACCTCGATCAGCACGTCGAGGCCCCAGTGCTCCGCGGCGGATTCGAGGTCGGCTGCAAGCGCATCGTCGATCATCGCCATGATGAGCAGGATGCAGTCCCCGCCCCAGGCGCGCGCTTCCGCCACCTGCCATGTATCCAGCATGAAGTCCTTGCGGAGTGCGGGAAGCGTGCAGGCTCCGCGCGCGGCGGTGAGGAACTCCGGCGCGCCCTGGAAGGACGGCGTATCGGTCAGCACCGAAAGACAGGCCGCACCACCCGCCTCATAGGCTTTCGCCAGTGACGGCGGGTCGAAATCGGCGCGGATCAGGCCCTTGGATGGGCTCGCCTTCTTGATTTCGGCGATCAGGCCCCACTGGCCCGCCGCCGCCTTGGCGTCGAGCGCCCTCGCAAACCCGCGCACCGGCGGGGCGGCCTTCGCCTGCGCTTCGAGCGCGGACAGCGAAAGCTGCGTCTTGGCACTGGCCACTTCGTCCCGCTTGTAGGACGCGATCTTGTCGAGGATGGTCGCCATCAGGAATTCGATACCTTCACCAGCGCGGCGAGGGCTGCTTCCGCCGCACCGCTGTCAATTGCCGTCTGCGCGGCGGCAACGCCGTGCTTGAGGTCAGAAGACTTCCCCGCCACCACGAGCGCCGCTCCCGCCGTCATCACCGCGGCATCGCGGAAGGCGGATGGCTTGCCCGCCAGCACATGGCGCAGCGCGTCGGCGTTCTGTGCGGCCTCGCCGCCTTTCAGGTCATCGAAGGACGAGCGCTTGAGGCCCACGGCCTCCGGCGTGATCTCGAAGCTCGTCACCTTGCCGTTCTTCAATTCCGAAATCCACGTCGTGCCGGTTGGCACGATCTCGTCCATGCCGCCCTCGCCATGGCAGATCCAGCAGGCCTCGCAGCCCAGATTCTGGAGCACATGCGCCAGCGGTTCCACCCACTGGCGCGAGAACACGCCCGTCACCTGCCGCTTCGCACCCGCCGGGTTGGAAAGGGGGCCCAGCAGGTTGAAGATCGTGCGCGTGCCCAGTTCCACGCGCGAGGGGCCCACATGCTTCATCGAGGAGTGATGCGACGGCGCGAACATGAAGCCCACGCCTGCCTGTCCGATGCAGTCCGAAATCCGCTCGGGCCCGATGTCCAGCTTGACGCCCAGCGCCATCAGCACATCCGCCGCACCCGACTTCGAGGAGAGCGCACGGTTGCCGTGCTTGGCGACCTTGAGACCGGCACCCGCCGCCACGAAGGCGGCACAGGTCGAGATGTTGTAGGAACCGGAGGCATCGCCGCCCGTGCCCACGATGTCGATCGCATCGGCCGGAGCCTCCACGCGCAGCATCTTCTCGCGCATGATCTCGACGGCGCCGGTGATCTCATCCACCGTCTCGCCGCGCACCCTGAGCGCCATGAGAAAGCCGCCGATCTGCGATGGCGTGGCATCGCCTGACATCATCACGCCAAAGGCCTCCCGGGCATCGGCGCGGGTGAGGGGCGTTCCGGCGGCAACCTTGCCGATGAGCGGTTTCAGATCAGCCATCAGCCAGCCCTCGCCAGGTTCAGGAAATTCCTGAGGATCTTGTGCCCGTGTTCGGAGGCAATCGACTCCGGGTGGAACTGCACGCCATGCACAGTCCGTGTCTTGTGCTGCAGGCCCATGATGAGGCCGTCAGTTTCCGCCGTGACCTCGAAACAATCCGGCAAACTCTCCCGCTCGACGATGAGGGAGTGATAGCGCGTCGCGGTGAAATCCTGCGGCAGGCCTTCGAACACGCCCTTGCCGGTGTGGTGAATCTTGCTCGTCTTGCCATGCATTTGCGCTGGCGCGCGGATCACCTTGCCACCGAAGCATTGCCCCATCGACTGGAGGCCAAGGCACACGCCGAAGACCGGAATGGTCTCGGACGCCTTCTCGATCAGTTCGAGGCAGATGCCCGCTTCATTGGGCGCTCCAGGGCCGGGCGAGATCACGATGGCCTCAGGCCTTGCCGAAATCACCTGACCCACACTGATCTTGTCGTTCCGGTGCACCACCGTTTCTGCCCCGATGTCGCCGAGGAAGTGATAGAGATTGTAGGTGAAGCTGTCGTAGTTATCGATGAGGATGATCATTGCGCCCTCCCGGCGCGGCCCGCGAAGCGCACTGCTTCTTCCGCCGCGCGGAACAGCGCCTTGGCCTTGTTCACGCACTCCTGATGCTCGCTCTCAGGCACCGAGTCGGCCACCACGCCCGCACCCGCCTGCACATACATCTTGCCGTCCTTGACGATCGCCGTGCGCAGCACGATGCAGGTGTCCATCTCGCCATCCGCCGAGAAATAGCCAACACAGCCCGCATAGACGCCGCGCTTGTTCTTCTCGAACTCGTCGATGATCTCCATCGCCCTGACCTTGGGCGCACCCGACACGGTGCCCGCGGGAAAGCCCGCGACCAGCGCGTCGATGGTGTCATGCTTGCTCGAGAGCTTGCCCTCGACGTTGGACACGATGTGCATCACCTGGCTGTAGTATTCGAGGATGAACTGGTCGGTGACCTTGATCGAGCCGATATCGGCCACGCGGCCCACGTCGTTGCGCCCGAGGTCCAGCAGCATCAGGTGCTCGGCGCGCTCCTTGGGATCAGCAAGAAGCTCCTCCGCCAGCGCGCGGTCTTCCGCCGGCGTGGCGCCGCGGCGGCGGGTTCCGGCGATGGGGCGGATCGACACCTTGCCGTCGCGCACCCGCACCAGGATTTCCGGGCTGGAGCCGATGACCGAGAAACTGTCGAAGTCGAGGTAATACAGGAAGGGCGAAGGGTTCACCCGCCGGAGCGAGCGGTAGAGCGCGAAGGGCGGCAGCGTGAACTCCGTCTCGAAACGCTGCGACAGCACCACCTGGAATATGTCGCCTGCCGCGATGTACTCCTTGGCCTTCAGCACCATCGCCTTGTATTCCTCAGGCGAGGTGTTGGAGCGCGGGGTGCCGATGGGCGAGACGTCCGCCTCCTTCAGCGCCCGGTGGTCGAGTGGCCGGTCGAGGGCGTCCACCACCTCGCTGATGCGCTCCTGGGCCCGCACATAGGCAGACCGCGCGGTCACGCCCGCTTCGGGGTAGACCGGAGAGGTGACGGTGACCTCGTCCCTGACGCTGTCGAAGATCGCCATGATGGTGGGGCGGATCAGCACGGCGTCGGGCAGGCCCAGCGTGTCCGGATTAGGCTCCGGCAGGTCCTCCATCAGGCGCACCATGTCATAGCCCATGTAGCCGAAGACACCTGCCGCCATGGGCGGTGCTCCCTCGGGCAGGCTGATGCGGCTTTCGGCCAGCAGCGCGCGGAGCGACTGGAGGGGGGGAAGACCCGTGTCCTCGAACGGCCCCTGCGGATCAACCCCGGCCTTGCGGTTGAGCGAGGCCTTGCCGCCCTCCACCTTCCAGATCAGGTCCGGGTTGAGGCCGATGATCGAGTAGCGCCCGCGCACGGCGCCGCCTTCAACCGATTCAAGCAGGAAGGAATAGCGCGCATTGCGCGCAAGCTTCAGCTTGGCGGAGACTGGCGTCTCCAGGTCGGCGACGAGCCTTGTCGACAGAACCTGCGGTTCCCCGCGGTCATAGGCGCGGGCGAAACTGTCGTAGTCTGGGGCGATGATCATTGCGGGTCCGGCAAAAACATCTGGGGATCGGTTCAGTTCGTCTGTTGTCCCGAGATGTTTTGCCAGGCCGCCTCGTTCACGGTCACACCCGCTTCCTTTTCCAGTGCCGCGATATAGGCGGAGAGCACATTGTCAGCCACCTGGCCCTTGAGCGTGTCGCTGATCTGCTTTGCCTCGGCTGAGGCAGCGACAAAGGGCGGCAGCAGCACGGGCAGCGGCTGCATCACCCTGGCGCTCCGCAAGCCGGGCTCCAGGGCATAGGCAAATCCATTCTCGGGCACGGCGAAGAGGGCGGCGACGGCATCCGGGCCGAAGCTGTCGCTGGGCTCAGCGCGGCGCAGGCCCTGGGCGGTCTTGACCTCAGCGCCCGTCTCGGCGGCCAGGTCGTCCAGCTTCGTGCCGGACCGGGCGCGCTCGACCAGCGCCTTTGCCTTGCTCTCCGCAAGCGCCATGAGCTTGCCCGCGGTGACGGCGGCGCTGGCCTCAGCCTTCACCTCCTCGAAGGGCCGCAGGGCCGAGGGAATGACCTCACGCACCTCGTACCAGACATAGCCATTGTCGAGCGAGAGGGCGTCGTTCTCAACACCCACGTCACTGCCGAAGGCGGCCTTGACCAGTTCCTGCGCTCCGGGCACGGGCACGGGCTTGCCGTCCTTGCCATTGCCCCGGCTGTCGATGGGCGCGATGAGCTGGAAGGGGAGGCCGGTCTTCGCGGCGATATCCTCGAAGGGCGACTGGCCTGCGCGCTCATCCTCGACCGCGTCATAAATCGACTGGATCTCCTCGCCTGCGCGCTGAAGCTTCAGGCGCTCCGTCAGTTCAGCCCGCACCTCCTCGAGGCTCGACTGCTTCTCCGGCGTGATCTTCTGTGCCTTGAGAAGCACGGTGGCGAGCGCGCCCTTCACGGGTTCGCTGACCTTGCCTTCGGCAAGGCCGAAAGCCGCCTCGGCGATGGCGGCATCGATTAATTCCGTCTTCGCCTTGTCAGCGAAGGTTACATCCTGCTCGGTGAAGCCGAGCTCCTGGGCGAGCGCCATGAAATCCGTGCCCGCGGCAAGCTTCTGCTGCCC
>CAIYXE010000114.1 GCA_903930095.1 uncultured Hyphomicrobiales bacterium | reverse complement strand
GTGATGATGACAACGGCCTTCGTGTTTCCGGGCCAGGGCAGCCAGGCGGTCGGCATGGGCAAGAGCCTTGCTGAGAATTTCGCAGCCGCGCGCGCCGTGTTCGATGAGGTCGATGCAGCCCTCGGCCAGAAGCTCGCCGCGCTGATGTGGGAAGGCCCGGAAGCCGAGCTCACCCTGACCGAGAATGCCCAGCCCGCGCTGATGGCGGTTTCCATGGCGGTGATCCGCGTGCTGGAGGCCGAGCACGGCATCACCGTCGCCAACACAGCCCGGTTCGTTGCGGGGCACTCGCTGGGCGAGTATTCGGCACTCGCTGCGGCGGGCACCTTCACCCTCGCCGATGCGGCGCGCCTGCTGAAGACGCGCGGCCAGGCGATGCAGGGCGCCACCCCGGTCGGCACCGGCGCCATGGCAGCCCTGCTTGGCCTTGATTTCGCAACCGCTTCGGCCGCTGCCGCGGAGGCCGCCCAAGGCGAGGTCTGCCAGGCGGCCAATGACAACAGCGATGGCCAGGTCGTGGTCTCCGGCGCCAAGGCCGCGGTCGAGCGCTGCGCCGAGATCGCAAAGGCCAGGGGCGCCAAGCGCGCGGTGATGCTGCCCGTCTCCGCTCCCTTCCACTGTGCGCTGATGCAGCCTGCGGCTGATGTGATGGCGGCAGCACTGGCAGGCGTTGCCATGCGGGCGCCGGTGGTGCCGGTCGTTGCCAATGTCGGCGCGCGGCCACTCACCGATCCCGCCGCGATCCGCGAAAGCCTTGTTGCGCAGGTGACGGGCACCGTGCGCTGGCGTGAATGCGTGGCCTATATGGCGGGCGAAGGCGTGACCCGCTTCTATGAGGCAGGTGCGGGCAGGGTGCTGACCGGCCTTTCCAAGAAGAATGCGCCCGAGGCCTCCGCCTTCGCCATCAATTCCGCCGAAGACATTGCCGCCGCGGCGGCCCAGATCAAGGGATAAGCAGATGTTCGATCTCACCGGCAAGACCGCCCTCATCACCGGCGCCACGGGCGGCATCGGGGCTGCCATCGCGAAGGCGCTGCACAAGGCGGGCGCCACCGTCGCCATCTCCGGCACGCGCGCACAGGTGCTCGAGGAGCTGAAGGCGGAACTGGGCGGCGAGCGCGTTCACGTGCTGGCCTGCAATCTTTCGGATCCGGCGGCGGTCGAGAAGCTGGTGCCCGCGGCGGAAGCCGCCATGGGCGGGCTCGACATCCTCGTCAACAATGCGGGCATCACCCGCGACGGGCTTGCCATGCGCATGAAGGACGAAGACTGGAGCGCCGTCATCGACGTGAACCTCACCGCCTCCTTCCGCCTCGCCCGCGCTGCGATGCGCGGCATGATGAAGAAGCGCTGGGGGCGGATCGTCAACATCACCTCGGTGGTGGGCGTCACCGGCAATCCGGGACAGGCCAATTACGTGGCCTCCAAGGCGGGTGTCATCGGCCTCACGAAGTCGCTGGCGCAGGAACTGGCGGCGCGCAGCGTCACCGTCAATGCCGTGGCCCCCGGCTTCATCGCCACCCCGATGACGGATGTGCTGAACGACAAGCAGAAGGAGTCAATCCTTGGCCGTGTTCCGGCAGGCAAGCTCGGATCACCCGAGGACATCGCGGCAGCGGTTCTTTATCTCGCGTCGGAAGAGGCGGGCTACGTGACCGGCCAGACGCTGCACGTCAACGGCGGCATGGCGATGGTGTGATCAGCGTTCCAGCACCAGCACGTCGAGCTTCGACTCGAACTGCGGTGCGGGGAACATGAGGACGATGCGATTTTCGCCCCGGCGTTCCGCCACGGCGACCTGGTCGTGCTTCGCGTCCTCGCCATAGCGGCGGGCCTTCTCGTCGGCGTAGTGGCCCGCGCCCAGATAGGCAAGCCGCGTGTCCGAGAGGGTGTAGAACAGTCCAGACGTGCGCTGCGAGCCGGTGAGCTTTTGCAGCATCCAGCCGGAGCCGTCATCCGAGATACGGCATTTGAACCAGCCATAGGCGGCAAGCGGCAAGCCGCCGCCGGCCTTGAAGGTGCGGCATTTCCAGTCGCCCGTGGGATCGAAGCCTCCGGCAAGCGGCAGGGCCGCGCCGGACAGGGCATCATCCAGCAGCTTGACGTCCGCAGCCGATCCGCCCGCGCGCGCCTCGGCCAGGGCCTCCGTCATGATCGCATCGAAGCGCGCCAAACGGTCCTTGTCGGAAGCGGTCATCCGCTGGTCGAGCACGCCGCCGGCGTGGACCATGGGAACCCCCGCCAGCAGCAGGAGAAGCGCGAGGAGCATGCGTGTCATGCCCGCAAGCTGCCAAATCGGCTGACGGGCCGCAAGTCCGGATCGAGGGGGTGCTGATCGGGCCGGGTCATTGCCCCTTTTGACCTCTCGCGGTTTTGTGCTAGGGAAACCCCCGGCGTGTGGGGGGCCGCAGGGGGTCCTGCTGTCCTGCCGGATGAGTTCCAGAAACAATCAAGGACGAGAAGACAATGAGTGATGTGGCTGACCGGGTGAAGAAGATCGTCGTCGAGCATCTCGGCGTGGACGCCGACAAGGTGAAGGCGGAAGCGAGCTTCATTGACGACCTCGGCGCGGACAGCCTCGACACGGTCGAGCTGGTCATGGCCTTCGAAGAAGAGTTCGGAATCGAGATTCCGGACGATGCGGCGGAGTCCATTCAGACCGTCGGCGATGCCGTCAAGTTCATCGAAAAGAGCGCGGCATAAGCGAGCTGCGTTCGGCCGGCTTGCGGGCCGGCCCAAATCGGGATCACTGCGCGGAGGCGGGGCCAAGAACGACCCGCCGCCGCGTTTTCGCGTAGAAAGGGCTTTGCATGCGGCGCGTCGTCGTCACCGGTCTCGGTATGGTTTCTCCGCTCGCCACGGGCGTTGACGAAACCTGGAGGCGCCTCCTCGAAGGCCAGTCGGGTGCGGGCCGGATCACCCGTTTCGATGCCTCCGACCTGTCCTGCCAGATTGCCTGCGAGGTGAAGCGTGGCGATGGTTCGGATGCAACCTTCAACCCAGAGCAGTGGATGGACGCCAAGGAAATCCGCCGCTACGACGACTTCATCATCTATGCCATGGCCGCCGCCAAGCAGGCGATGAAGGATTCAGGCATCGCGCTCACGACCGAGGATGAGAAATGCCGTGCCGGCGTGCTCGTCGGCTCCGGTATTGGCGGTCTCAGCAACATCGCCGACACCACGACATTGATGAACGAGAAGGGCCCGCGCCGCATCAGCCCGTTCTTCATCCCGGGTTCGCTGATCAATCTTGCCTCCGGCCTGGTGTCGATCGAATTCGGCCTCAAGGGCCCGAACCATTCGGTCGTCACCGCCTGTTCCACGGGCTCGCACGCGATCGGCGACGCAGCGCGGCTCATCGCCTTCGACGATGCCGACGTGATGGTGGCGGGCGGGGCGGAATCGGCGATCTGCCGCCTCGGCATCGCGGGCTTCATCGCCTGCAAGGCGCTGGCCACCAAGTTCAACGATGCGCCCCAGAAGGGCTCCCGCCCCTATGACAAGGACCGCGACGGCTTCGTCATGGGCGAGGGGGCGGGCATTGTCGTGCTCGAGGAGCTTGAGCATGCGCGCGCGCGGGGCGCCAGGATCTATGCTGAGATCGTCGGCTATGGCATGTCGGGCGATGCCTATCACGTCACCGCGCCGTCATCTGACGGCGACGGCGCTTTCCGCTGCATGACGGCGGCGCTGAAGCGCGCGGGCCTGCAGGCGCATGACATCGACTATGTGAACGCGCACGGCACCTCCACCCCGCTCGGCGACGAGATCGAACTGCGCGCGGTGGAGCGCCTGATGGGCAACCGCACGGCGGACCTCACCATGTCGTCCACCAAGTCCTCGATCGGCCATCTGCTGGGTGCTGCAGGTGCAGTCGAGGCGATCTTCTCCATCCTCGCCATCCGGGACAATGTGGCGCCGCCGACGATCAATCTCGACACGCCGTCGGTCGAGACCAGGGTCGACCTCGTCCCGCACCGGGCGAAGAAGAAGGAGATCAACACAGTTCTGTCCAATTCCTTTGGTTTTGGGGGTACCAACGCATCGCTGATCATGCGCCGCTACGCGGCCTGATGGCCGCAGAGGAGACAGCTTGAAGCGACCGCTGCCATCCGTGAAAGTGCCCGGGCCGCGGGGTCGGAAAAAGCGGGCATCGGCTCTCTCTCGCGTGCTGCTGTGGACGGTGCTGCTGGGGATCTTCGCTGGCCTTGCGGCGCTGGCGGCCGGTTTCTTCGCCTACAGCGCGTTCACGGCGGCAGGCCCCTTGACCGGGAGGAAAGTGGTCGTCGTCGAGCAGGGCCAGTCAGCCGCTGAGATCGGCACGGCGCTGGAGCGGGGCGGCGTCATTTCCAACGGGCGCATCTTCGCGGCCCTGGCGCAGCTGACCGGGCAGCGCACGCGGCTCAAGGCCGGCGAATACGACATCCCCGCGGCGGCCTCCATGCAGCAGGTCATGGCCCTCATCGCCAGCGGCCGGGCGATCACCTACAAGATCACCATTCCCGAAGGCTTCACCAGCGAGATGGCGGTGGCCCGCGTCAATGCCAGCGAGGTGCTCACCGGCCCGCCCGCAACACTGCCGCCCGAGGGCTCGATCCTGCCGGATACCTATGTGTTCCGGCGCGGCATGACGCGCCAGAAGCTGGTCGAGGATATGCAGGCGGCACAGGCCAGGCTGCTGGAAGAGCTGTGGACCAGCCGGGTGCCCGTGCCGGCCATCACGACGAAGGAGCAGGCGGTGACGCTTGCCTCCATCGTCGAGAAGGAGACGGCGGTGCCCGAAGAGCGCCCCGTCATCGCCTCGGTCTTCATCAACCGGCTGAACAAGGGCATGCGGCTGCAGTCGGACCCGACGATCATCTATGGCATCACCGGCGGCAAGGGGCGGCTGGACCGGGCGCTGACCCGCACCGACATCGAGACGCCCACCGGCTACAACACCTATCGCATCAACGGCCTGCCGCCGGGGCCCATCGCCAACCCGGGCCGCGCCGCGCTGGAAGCGGTGCTGAACCCCACGCCCACCGGATATCTCTATTTCGTGGCCGATGGCACCGGTGGCCATGCCTTCGCCTCGACGCTGGCGGAGCATAACCGCAACGTGCGCAAGTGGCGCGAGATCGAGGGCAACGCCGCAGCTGCCGCCGCCGCCGCCGAGGAGCAGCCCGCTGAGGCAGCTGCCCCCGAAGCAGCAGCCCCAGCCGCCGAGGGCCCCCTTGCCGCCGTGACCGAAACCATGGAGGCGCAGGCTCCGGCAGTCCCCACCCCGCCCGCTGAGGCTGAGGCCGCCACGGCGGATCTGGCGCCTGGCACCATTGTCATGGTCGAGGGCCGCCAGGCGGTGATACCCCGGCTTCGTCCCGCGCGTTGAATGGTTTGCCGGTTGGCCGAACTGTTCTAAACATGTTCGCCTGATTCACCTTCCAGGAACGGCGATGCCCATCTCCAGCATGACCGGATTTGCCCGCAGCTCGGGCGAGCACCAGGGCCTTTACTGGCAGTGGGAGATCAAGAGCGTGAACGGCAAGGCGCTGGATGTGC
This sequence comes from uncultured Hyphomicrobiales bacterium, assembly GCA_903930095.1. Lineage (GTDB taxonomy): Bacteria > Pseudomonadota > Alphaproteobacteria > Rhizobiales > Aestuariivirgaceae > Aestuariivirga. The sequence goes on along the minus strand of CAIYXE010000114.1, from coordinate 2,627 downwards.
GCCTGCGCCTGCCGCCGGGCTTCGAGGCGCTGGAGCCGCCGGTGCGCGCGGCACTCGCCGCCGCCTTCAAGCGCGGCAACCTGCAGGTCGCGCTCAGCGTCAGCGGCGCGGTTCAGCGCGAGACGGTGCGCCTCAACCAGGAGATCCTCGACCGGCTGGTGGCGGCAGGCGAGGCCCTGCGCAGCCGGATCGGCGGCGAGCCTCTGCGGGCCGATGTCCTGCTCTCCATCAGGGGTGTGGTCGAGGTCGCGAGCGTGCCTGAAGATGAGGCCCAGGCCGAACGCCGCCACGCCGCCATGCTCGAGAGCTTCGGTGAGGCGCTCACGGCCTTGGGCGCCGCCCGGCTGGAAGAGGGCGCGCGGCTCCACGCGATTCTCAGCCAGCAAGTGGCGCGCATCGCGGAACTCAGCAGTTCCGCCCGCGCAAATCCCGCGCGGTCGGTTGATGCGATCCGTGCACGGCTGGCCGAGCAGGTCGCCCGCCTGATGGAGACGGGCGCTGCGCTCGATCCGGACCGCCTGCACCAGGAGGCGGTGCTCGCCGCCACCCGCGCCGACATCCAGGAGGAAGTGGACCGGCTCGATTCCCACGTGGAGGCCGCGCGCCAGCTTCTCGGCGCGCATGAGGCCATCGGGCGCAAGTTCGATTTCCTCGCGCAGGAGTTCAACCGTGAGGCCAACACGCTCTGTTCCAAGGCGTCTGACCGTTCGCTGAGCCAGATCGGCCTCGACCTCAAGACAGTGATCGACCAGATGCGTGAGCAGGTCCAGAACATCGAATGAATAAGAGTCACGCCATGAACCATGTCCAGCGCCGCGGCCTCCTGCTCGTCATGTCTTCCCCGTCGGGGGCGGGCAAAACCACGCTCTCGCGGCGGCTGCTTGCCGCCGACCCGATGATCACCATGTCGGTCTCCGTCACGACGCGCGCCCCGCGCCCGGGCGAGGTCAACGGCAGGGACTATCACTTCATCACGCATGAGGAGTTCGGCCGGCTGAGGGACCGCGGCGACCTCCTCGAATATGCGGAGGTTTTCGGCAATTTCTACGGCACGCCGAGGCGGCCGGTGACGGAAGCGCTGCAGGCTGGCCGTGACGTGCTCTTCGACATTGACTGGCAGGGCACCCAGCAGCTCGGCGCTGCGATGCAGGACGATGTCGTGCGCATCTTCATCCTGCCGCCCTCGGCGGAGGAACTGCGCGAGCGTCTCATCGGCAGAGCCCAGGATTCGGCTTCCACCGTCGCCAAGCGCATGGCCAAGGCGGCCGACGAGATCAGCCACTGGCCCGAGTATGACTACGTGATCGTCAACGACGACATCGGCAAGGCGAGCGTGGAGATCGAGGCAATCCTCACCGCCGAACGCCTCCGCCGGCGGCGGCAGGTGGGACTTACCGATTTCGTCCGTGGGCTGACGAAGGCGCTGTAGGCCCGGGCGTTCCCCGGTTCGCGTCCAAACCTCACCCGAGGTGCGCCGCGATCCGCGCGAAGGCCTCAACCTCGATCTGCTCGGCCCTTGCCTCCGGGTTGATCCCGAGTGTGGCCAGCATGGCCTCCGGTTCGGGCACCAGGCTCTTCAGGCTTGCGCGCAGCATTTTGCGGCGCTGGCCGAAGGCGGCGGCTGTCACCCGTTCCAGCACGTTGAGGCGGCAGGCGGGCAGTGGCGATGCGCGGGGCACCAGTTGCACGATCGAGGAGGTGACCTTGGGCGGCGGCGTGAAGGCGGAGCGGTTGACGTCGAAAAGCTTTCGCGCCGTGCAGCGATACTGGCTCAGGACCGACAGCCGCCCGAAGTCCTTGCCGCCCGGCCGGGCGGCGATGCGCTCGGCAACTTCCTTCTGGAACATCAAAGTGAGCGAGGCGAAGAAGGGCGGCCATGCCTTGGCCGAAAGCCAGCCCACCAGCAGGGGCGTTGCGATGTTGTAGGGCAGGTTGGCCACGATCTTCGCCGGGCCGCCTTCCGCCAGGGCCTCGTAGTCCGCCTCCAGCGCATCGCCTTCGATGATGGTCAGGCGGCCCGGGAAGGCCGCGGCGATCTCCTCGAGCGCTGCGATGGCGCGCGCGTCACGCTCGATGACGACGAGGCGCGACGCGCCCTCGAGCAGCAGTGCCCGCGTCAGCCCTCCGGGTCCCGGACCGATCTCGATCACCGTGCCGCCGTCGAGCGGTGCTGCCGCGCGCGCGATGCGGCGGGTGAGGTTGAGATCGAACAGGAAATTTTGCCCCAGCGCCTTTTTGGCGGCGAGGCCGTGCCGCGCGATCACCTCACGCAGCGGCGGCAGGTGGTCTTCGCTCACGAGGCGGCCTTCGCCATCAGGGCAGCGAGCCGGATCGCGGCAATGAGGCTTTTCGGGTTGGCGGTGCCTGTCCCAGCGATGCCGAGTGCTGTGCCATGGTCCGGCGACGTGCGGATGAAGGGCAGGCCCAGGCTCACATTGATGCCGCCGTGGAAATCCAGCGTCTTCACCGGAATGAGCGCCTGGTCGTGATACATGCAGAGGATCGCGTCATAGGTGGCGCGCGCCTCGGCATGGAAGGCGGTGTCGGCGGAGAGCGGGCCCGCAACGTCGAACCCCTCCTGCCGCAGTGTCTCGAGCGCCGGGCGGATGATCTCGATCTCCTCGCGT
>CAIYXE010000113.1 GCA_903930095.1 uncultured Hyphomicrobiales bacterium | reverse complement strand
GGCGGTGGAGCACAAGGGCTTCTATTATGCGCCAGACCCCTCCTCGCAGATCGCCTGCACCATCGGCGGCAATGTGGCCGAGAATTCCGGCGGCGTTCACTGCCTCAAATACGGCCTCACCGCCAATAATGTGCTGGGCCTCGAGATGGTGCTCATCACCGGCGAGGTCATCCGCCTTGGCGGCAAGCACCTCGACAGCGAGGGCTATGACCTGATGGGCATCATGACCGGCTCGGAAGGCCTGCTCGGTGTGGTCACCGAGGTCACCGTGCGCATCCTGCAGAAGCCTGAGACGGCGCGCGCCGTGCTGGTGGGCTTCCCCTCGAGCGAGGATGCCGGCCAATGCGTGGCCGACATCATCTCCGCCGGCATCATCCCCGGCGGCATGGAGATGATGGACCGCCCGGCGATCCACGCCGCGGAGGAATTCGTCCATGCCGATTACCCCCTCGATGTCGAGGCGCTGCTGATCGTGGAACTCGACGGGCCGCAGGTGGAGGTCGACCATCTGATCGCGCGGGTCTCTGAAATCGCCAAGGCCAACCGGTCCACCACGCTCCGCGTCTCGACGTCGGAGGAAGAGCGCCTGCTGTTCTGGGCGGGCCGCAAGGCGGCCTTCCCTGCCGTGGGCCGCATCTCGCCCGACTATCTCTGCATGGACGGCACCATCCCCCGCAAGCGCCTGCCGGAAGTGCTGCAGGGCATGGCGGAGCTGTCGCGCATTCACCGCCTGCGCGTCGCCAATGTCTTCCACGCGGGCGACGGCAATCTGCATCCGCTGATCCTGTTCGATGCCAATGACGCGGACGAGCTCGACCGCGCCGAGAAATTCGGCGCCGACATCCTCAGGCTCTGCGTCAAGGTCGGTGGCGTCCTGACCGGCGAGCATGGTGTCGGCATCGAGAAGCGAGACCTGATGCCGGAGATGTTCTCCGAAGCCGACCTCGCCCAGCAGATGCGCGTCAAATGCGCCTTCGACGATCAGGGCCTGCTCAACCCCGGCAAGGTCTTCCCCACGCTCCACCGCTGCGCCGAGCTTGGCCGCATGCATGTGAAAGGCGGCCAGCTTCCCTTCGCGGACATCCCGAGATTCTGATGGCACATGTGTTGAAGCCCGCCAGCGAAGGCGAACTGTCCGAATTGATCCGCAGTGCTTCGGCCCCGGTCGAGGTCATCGGCACGGCCACCAGGCGCGGCCTCGGCCGGCCCGTGCAGGCCGCCGCCACGCTCGACATGTCGGGCTTTGCCGGCATCATCGCCTATGAGCCGGACGAGCTGATCCTCGAAGCCGGTGCGGGCACAAGGCTTTCGGAGGTCGAAGCCCTGATCGCGGCGCGCGGCCAGCAGCTCGCCTTCGAGCCGCCGGACTTTTCCGCCCTTCTCGGCAGCGCCCACAGCGGCACGCTGGGCGGGCTCGTCTCCTGCAATCTCTCCGGCCCCCGCCGCCTCAAGTCGGGCGCGGTGCGGGACCATATCCTGGGCGTCCGCGGTGTCACGGGTGCGGGCAACGTCTTCAAGGCCGGCGCCCGGGTGGTGAAGAACGTGACGGGCTATGACCTGCCCAAGCTGCTGACCGGTTCCTACGGCACGCTCGCCGCACTCACCTCGGTGATCCTCAAGGTGCTGCCCGCGCCTGAAACGGAAGAGACCGTCGCCCTGACAGGGCTTGATGACACCGCCGCCGTCCACGCCATGAGCCTCGCCATGCAGTCCGCCTGTGAGGTGTCGGCGGCCGCGCACATCCCGGGTGAGGCGGTCTACCTCCGCCTTGAAGGCATCGAGCCCTCGGTCGCCTACCGCCGGGACAAGCTCGCCCGCGCGCTCGGAACCCCGATCGAGGTTCTTGCTGCAAAAAGCTCGGCTGCGAGGTGGCGGGCGATCCGTGACGCTGCAATGTTTGCAGACAATCTGCGCCATCCGCTGTGGCGCATTTCGGTTGCACCGTCGGATGCACCGGACATCATCCAAAACATCAACCGCAGCATCGATTTTCGCTACTTTTTCGACTGGGCAGGAGGCCTCATCTGGTTGGAAGTACCGCCCACGCCGGATGCTTCCCAGGCGGTCGTGCGCGCCGCCGTCCGCAACGGCCACGCCACGCTTGTCCGCGCGCCAGACGCGGTGCGCGCCGCCGCCGATGTCTTCCAGCCCCAGGCCGAAGCCCTCGCGGCCCTGTCGGCGCGCGTCAAGGACTCCTTCGACCCGCGCCATCTCCTCAACCCAGGCCGCATGTACCGGGGCGTCTGATGCAAACCACTTTCACTGCCGAACAGCTTGAAAATCCTCGCATTTCCGAGGCCAACACGATCCTGCGCAAATGCGTGCACTGCGGCTTCTGCACGGCAACCTGCCCCACCTATGTGCTGCTGGGCGACGAGCTCGACAGCCCCCGCGGCCGCATCTACCTCATCAAGAACATGCTGGAGAGCGGCGAGCCCGCAACGCAAGAAACGGTCAAGCACCTTGACCGCTGCCTCTCCTGCCTGTCCTGCATGACCACCTGCCCCTCAGGCGTGAACTACATGCACTTGATCGACGAGGCCCGCGCCCATGTCGAGGAAACCTACAAGCGCCCGCTGTTCGAGCGGATGCTGCGCAATGTCCTGGCCTATGTCATGCCCAGGCCTTGGTTTTTTCGATTGTCCCTCATCGGCGCAAAGCTCGCCTCACCGCTTGCACCCGTGGCGAGGGCGATGGGCGCCACCCGCATCGGGGCACTGCTGAGCCTCGTGCCAAGCCCAATGCCGACGCCGGAGCCCTTTGGCCAGCCCGGCAGCTATCCCCCTGAAAACACAAGGAAAGGCCGCGTGGCCTTGCTCATGGGCTGCGTCCAGAGCGTGCTCGACCCCGGCATCAATGCCGCCACCATCCGTCTCCTCACCCGGCTCGGCTTCGAGGTCGTCGTCTCCGGCGAGGAAGCCTGCTGCGGCTCCCTCACCCACCACATGGGAAAGGAAGAGGATGCACTTGCCCGCGCCCGCCGCTCCATCGACCAGTGGACCAGGGCCGACGTCGATGCCGTGATCATCACCGCATCGGGCTGCGGCACCACCATCAAGGACTACGGCCACATGCTGCGCCTCGATCCCGCCTATGCGGAAAAGGCGAAGGCGATCAGCGCCAAGGCGAAGGACGTGACCGAGTTCCTGCTGGCGCAGAACCTGCCGGAAGCGCAAGGCGGCCTGAAGCTCGCCTATCACTCCGCCTGCTCCATGCAGCACGGCCAGAAGCTGAAGACCGAACCGCAGAAGCTGCTGCGCCGTGCTGGCTTCACGGTGATGGACGTGCCCGAAGGCCACCTCTGCTGCGGCTCGGCGGGCACCTACCACATCCTCCAGCCCGAGATCGCCTCGAAACTGCGTGATCGCAAAGTGGCAAACATCGAGTCTCTCGCACCCCAAGCCATCGCCACCGGCAACATCGGCTGCATCACCCAGATCGGCTCCGGCACCGGCATTCCCATCCTGCACACCATCGAACTTCTCGACTGGGCCTATGGCGGCCCGAAACCGGCGAAGCTGGGATGAGGCAGGCAGCCACCCACTGCTCCCTTCTCCCGTCCGAAGGATGGGAGAAGGGGACGTGGCCAAATATTTGTTCCCTTCTCCCGTCCGAAGGATGGGAGAAGGTGGCCGACAGGCCGGATGAGGGCCTGCTTCAACATCGGGACCAGCGGACGGAAGCCCTCATCCGCCCTGCGGGCACCTTCTCCCATCGCCTGCCGCGACGGGAGAAGGGGACGTGACTGTGGCTGTCCGCCACCAGCGCTCTGAAGGGTCCATTCACCTCAGCATGGGAGCCCACGGCATCCGCCGGATGCGTGAGGCCCATTCCGCCAAGGTGCGCATCCCCCAGGGCAGCCGGGAAGCGATCCTGATCAACACCGGCGGTGGCCTCGCGGGTGGCGACCACTTCACGTTCAGCCTCACGGCGG
>CAIYXE010000112.1 GCA_903930095.1 uncultured Hyphomicrobiales bacterium | reverse complement strand
GACCTCGCCATGCTGTCGGAAGCGGGCCTCGGGGTGGCGCTGACGGCGATGCTTTACCTGCAGGGTTATTCGCGGGCGCAGTTCGTGGGGTGACGGCCCCTCACATACCCCAACTGCGTTGGGGCCCCCTCCTTTCCCGCTTTGCAGGAGAGGACGTCTTGCGGGGATCACTCGATTTTGCCAGCATCGCCCGAAACAAACCAGGAGGGCGTAATGGCTGCACATGACAAGAACCGCAAGATCGTGCTGGGCGAGGAGCGGATTGCGAAGAGCTGGTACAACATCGCGGCGGACCTGCCCGCCATGCCGCCGCCGCCCTTGCACCCCGGAACGCTGCAGCCGGTGGGGCCGGACGATCTGGCGCCGCTGTTCCCCATGGAACTCATCATGCAGGAGGTGAGCGGCGAGCGCGAGATCGCAATCCCCGAACCGGTGCGCGACATTTACAGCATGTGGCGGCCTACCCCGCTCTACCGCGCCTATGGGCTGGAGAAGGCGCTGGGGACGACGGCGAAGATCTATTACAAATATGAGGGTGTCAGCCCTGCCGGCTCGCACAAGCCCAACACTGCCGTGCCGCAGGCTTTCTACAACAAGGAAGCGGGTGTGCGGAAGCTCGTGACCGAGACGGGCGCGGGGCAATGGGGCTCGTCCCTGTCCTTCGCGGGCGCGCTGTTCGACATCGACGTCAAGGTCTACATGGTGAGGATCTCCTATAATCAGAAGCCCTATCGCCGGGCGCTGATGGAGGCCTATGGCGGCACCTGTGTCGCAAGCCCCTCGCTCGAGACCAATGCGGGGCGGCACATCCTGGCCGCCAATCCGGAGTCGAACGGAAGCCTGGGGATCGCCATTTCGGAGGCCGTCGAGGTGGCCGCCACCAACCCGGACACCAAATATGCGCTGGGCAGCGTGCTGAACCACGTGCTGCTGCACCAGACGGTGATCGGCATCGAGGCGATCGAGCAGATGGAACAGGCGGGCGCCCAGCCTGACATCATCGTGGGCTGCACGGGCGGCGGCTCGAACTTCGCCGGCCTCACCTTCCCCTTCATCGGCCAGCAGCTGCGCGGTGGCAGGAAGGTGCGCGTGATCGCGGCGGAGCCTGCGGCCTGCCCGTCACTGACGCGCGGCAAATATGCCTATGACTTCGGCGACACCTCGCACATGACGCCGCTGGTCAAGATGCATACGCTGGGCTCCACCTTCATGCCGCCGGGCTTCCATGCGGGGGGTCTGCGCTACCACGGCATGGCGCCCATGGTATCACACCTCAAGGAGCTGGGACTGATCGAGGCCGAGGCCTATACGCAGAACGCCTGCTTCGAGGCGGGTGTCATGTTCGCGCGGACGGAGGGCATTCTCCCTGCTCCAGAAGCGAACCATGCGGTGCGGGGCGCCATCAATGCCGCCATCCAGGCGAAGGAGGAAGGGACCTCGCCCGTTATCCTCTTCGGGCTGTGCGGCCACGGCCATTTCGACATGCAGGCCTACATGGACTATCAGGCCGGCAAGCTTGAGGACCGGATGTACGACCAATCCGCCCTCGATGCCTCGCTCGCGGGATTGCCCAACATCGCGGCGGAGTGAAGAGAGAGCCCCTACCCCTCCCCACAAGGGGGAGGGGTGTGGGTTACGTGAACGGCTGCCGGCTATTCCTTGATCTTCAGCGCGATGAAGCGCATCTCGGCGGCCTTGCCGCCCTTGGCGACCAGCAGCAGGAGCGAGTTCCGCTTGGCCGTCTTGGCCTCCTCGATGCGGGCCGAGATGTCGGCGGCGCCCTGCACCTCCTTCTCGCCCGCCTCGGTGATGACGTCACCGGGCTCGAGCCGCTTGTCGGCGGCGGGGCTGTCCTTCGCCACTTCGGTAATGACGGCGCCCTTGAGGTCCTTGTCGATGCTGAACTGGGTGCGCAGCTCATCCGTCATCGATGACACCGTCATGCCGAGAAGGGTGACCACGGCGGGGGCGGCCGCGCCCGGCTTGCTTTCGGGCGTGCCGGCATCCGCCAGCTTCTCGCCATCCTCCAGGCGCCCGACCTCGGCGGTGACGATCACCTCCTCGCCCTTGCGCAGCAGCTTCACCGGCACCTTGCTGCCGATCGGCGTCTCGGCCACGATCTTCGGCAGGTCACGCATGGAGGTCACCGGACGGCCGTTGAACTCCACCACCACGTCACCCGCCTGGATGCCAGCCTTTTCGGCGGGCCCGGTTCGGGTAACGTCCGCGATCAGCGCACCGCGTGCCTTGTCGAGATTGAGAGATTCCGCGATTTCGTCGGTCACCGCCTGGATCTTGACGCCAAGCCAGCCGCGCCGCGTCTCGCCGAACTCGATGAGCTGGCTGATCACGTTCTTGGCCGTGTTGGAAGGCACCGAGAAGCCGATGCCGACGGAACCGCCGGTGGGCGAGAAGATCGCGGTGTTGATGCCCATCACCTCGCCGCGCAGGTTGAACAGCGGGCCGCCGGAATTGCCCTTGTTGATGGCGGCGTCCGTCTGGATGAAGTCGTCATAGGGACCGGCGTTGATGTCACGGTTGCGGGCCGACACGATGCCGAGGGAGACGGAGCCGCCGAGGCCGAAGGGATTGCCGATGGCCATCACCCACTCACCAATGCGCAGCCTGTCACTGTCGCCGAAGGACACGACCGGCAGCGGCTTCTCGGGCTTCACCCGGATGACCGCGAGGTCCGTCTTGGGATCGCGGCCGACGAGTTCGGCCTTGAGCACGGTGTCGTCGCTCAAGCGCACCTCGATGGTTTCGGCACCCTCGACCACGTGGTTGTTGGTCACGATCACGCCCGACGCGTCGATCACGAAGCCGGAGCCCATGGAGGTCATGCGCTGCTGCGGCTCAGCACCGGGGCCACGGCGCAGGAAGTCCTCGAAGAAATCGCGGAACGGGTTGGCGGGGTCTTCCGGCGAGGGCTGGCCCTGCTCACCCTCCGGCGCCTCTGGCGAGGCACCGGGAGCGGCGGGGCTGCTGCTTCCCGCCTCAATGGTGATCTCAACCACCGCGGGGAGAAGCCGGTCTGCCAGGTCGGCGACCGAGGGCAGTTCCTGGAATTGCGGCTGGGTGGGCGTCACGTTCCCGCCCGGCGCCGGCGCCTGGTTGACCGGCGGGGTTTCCGCTGCGGTCTGCGCAATGGCCGGAGCCAGGCAAAGCAGGCTGATGCCGGCCGCCGCCGCCATGAACCCCACACTCATCGTCTTTCCGCTCATCATCACCCTCTCTTCGTGCCTGGCAAAACATAGCATACGCAGCACGGCGCCGGATAGTTTCAGCGCCGCCAGTATGTTTGGTCTGAGGTGGGCCGGAACCAAGGCATAAACAAGGCCTGCATGGCGCTGGCAAGCCACTGAACACGATTGCGAAACCCTTCCTGTCAGTTTGGCACGCCGCGCGGAAGTGGATAAAGAAACTGCAGGCAAGGAACGGGCTGATCGGGCCCGCGCTTTTTCCCCGCCTTGCAGTGGGAGTTCAAGTCGATTGCGTCGCAACGATCCGGAAGTTGATGCCGTCCTCAGCGCCGCGGGACTGGCTGACCTTGCCGGGCGATTCGCGGAGGAGGACATCGACATGTCCGTCTTGCGCATGCTGGGCGAGGAAGACCTGCGCGAGATGGGGCTCACCCTCGGACAGCGCAAGAAACTGCTCGGCAGGCTGACGGAACTGGCGGCCTACGCCGGGCGTGGCCCGCAGGCCGCTGCGGAACCGGAGGCGCGGCGGCTGGACCAGGCCCTGCTGGGCGCGCGCGCCGGGCAGCCCGCGATGGTGCTGCTCTCAGGTGACGCGGGGATCGGCAAGTCGACCCTTGCGGGCGAGTTCACAGCGGACACGGAGAGAGATGGACTGCGCGTTCTGCGGCTCTCCTGCATGGCGCTTTCGGCCCAGGTGGCGCTGCAACCCGGTCGTGGAATTGCTGGAGGGCATGCTCGGGCTCCGCACCGGCCTCAGCGGCATGATGAGGCCGGAGCCGGACCGCCAGCTGCTGCTCGGCGCGCTGGCGCGGTTCATGGGCCCGCTCGAGCCGCGCGGAAAGAGAGGCAATGGGTGCGGGCGGCGAAAGCAGCCCTGCCAGACGCCTGGCCGCTGCGGGCGAGCCTCCGCGCCACCGTCCGGATCAAGGAGGCCCACGGCGCACAGCATCAAGTTGAATTCGCGGAGGGGCCTGCCGGGGAGCCCACGCGCACGATCCGCGCGGCGCCAGCCCAGCCTTCGCGCGACTGGATCATGCTCAAATGATTTTGCGCGAGTTCTTTTCGGCCAGATAAAATCACCTGGGCGGAACGCGCTCTAGGAGAGCACCGCGCGCACCAGCCAGACGATGGCAACGCCGGCCGCCATCGCGGCGAGGCCGCCCATGCGCAACTGCTCGTCGGAGAGTTGCTGCATCATCTGCATCATGGCCCGGAGGCGGGACGGGGCCAGCGCATAAAGAAGGCCCTCGATCACGAAAACGAGACCGAGGGCCGTCAGAAAGCCAGAGATCATTGAACCGGCTGGACCGGCACGGGCTGCTGTTCCGCGGGCTGCTGTTCCGCGGGCGGAGCGAACTCCTGCGTGCCGAGCTGGCCCTGGCCGCCGAAGTACTTGAAGAACTCCGAGTCGGGGTTCAGCACCATTGTCGTTCCCTGGGTGCCGAGGCTCTTCGCATAGGCCTGCATCGAGCGGTAGAAGCTGAAGAACTCAGGGTCCTGCTCGAAGGCCTTGGCGAAGACGCGGTTGCGTTCGGCGTCGCCCTGGCCGCGGACGATTTCCGCTTCCTTGCGCGCTTCCGCGAGGGTCTCCGTCACGTTGCGGTCCGTCTCGGCGTTCATGCGGGTCTTTGTGGCTTCACCCTGCGAGCGGATGTCCTGCGCCAGCGCCTTGCGCTCGGATTCCATGCGGCGGTAGGTCTGCTCCAGCACGTTTTCCGAAAGGTCGGTGCGGCGCACGCGGACGTCGACGATCTCGATGCCCAGCGTTTCAGCCTCCTCGCGCAGCGCATCGCGGATCTCGCGCATCATGACGGCGCGGTCGGAAGAAAGCGCGGCGTCGAAGGAGCGGCGGCCATAGGTCTGGCGGAGGGCCGCGTCGAGGCGGGCGGCGACGCGGGCTTCGGCCTGCATCAGGTCAGCACCCAGCGTTTCACGGAACAGCTGCGCGTCCTTGATGCGGGCGAGCGTGATGGCGTCCACGATATAGACCTGCGAGGCCACGTCCTGCACCGGGCGGTCGTTGTTCTCCCAGATGATGATGCGGTCCTCGATCTTGGTCACGGTGTCGGCGAAGGGCAGCTTGAAATAGAGGCCCGGTTCTTGCACCACGCGGTTGATGTCGCCGAAGCGCAGGACCAGCGCCTTCTCCTTTTCGTTCACGACGAAATAGGACAGGTAGACCAGCACCGCGATGGCGGCCGCGAGAATTCCGAGAATTGTCTTGAGCATGATGATGTCTCCCTGTCCCGGTCAGTTCTGCGGCACTTGGTTGTTCTGGCGGCGCTGCACTTCGGGCAGCGGCAGATAGGGGACAACGCCCTGGCCATTCCCGCCCGATTCCATGATCACCTTGTTGGTCTGGCCCAGAATCTGCTCCATCGTCTCGAGGAAGATGCGCTCACGCGTGACGCCACGGGCTTGCTTGTACTCCTCATAGACCGAGAGGAAGCGCGCCGATTCACCTTCGGCCTGCGCCACGACGCTGGCCTTGTAGCCGTTGGCGTCCTCGATAAGCTTCGCGGCCTCGCCTTCCGCCAGCCGGATCTGCTGGTTGCGGTACTGCTCGGCCTCGTTGATCAGCTGCTGCTGGTTCTGGCCTGCGCGCACCACTTCGGCGAAGGCATCGGCCACCTCACGCGGGGGCTGCACGTCGCCGAGGTTGATGGACGTGATGGTGACGCCCGCCTTGTATTCGTCGAGCAGCCCCTGGGTGATTTCCATCACCTGCGCCTCAACGGCGTTCTTGCCGGTGGTGAGGATGGCCTGGGCGCGGGTCTGGCCCACCACCTCACGCATGGCGGACTGCGAGACGGCGCGGATGGTGCGCTCCTGGTCAGCGACGTTGAACAGGAAGCTCTGCGCGTCATTGATGCGCCAGAACACCGAGAAGGGCACGTTGATGATGTTCTTGTCGGAGGTCAGCATCTGGGCCTCGCCGCCATCGTTGCCGATGTTGATCTGGCGGACGGCGCCGACCCGCGGCTTCTCCATGGTCTCAACAGGCCACAGCGCGAAGTGAAGGCCGGGCTCTGCCACGCGGTCAAAGGTGCCGAAGCGCAGGACGACGCCGCGCTCATCCGGCTGGACCTGGTAAATCGAGTTGTAGACGACGAACAGCGCGATCAGCGCGAGCGGAAGGATCCAGCCCCAGCGGCCGCCGCCGCCCTGCGGCAGGACCTGCTTCAGCTTGTCCTGGCTCTTGCGGATCAGGTCATCGAGATCAGGCGGGTTGGGGCCGCGGCCACCGCCGCCCTGGTTCGGCCTCTTCGGGCCGCCGCCACCACCCTGTCCCCACGGCCCCTGGCCCCATGGACCCTGGTTACCGCCGCCACCGCCTTCGGAATTCCACGGCATTCAAGTCACCCCTGTTGATCTGGTCTCGGTGATACGCATATTGGCGCTGGATATAGGTACGCTGCGCCACAATGTCCACGGCATTGGATTGCCTTACAATTTTGTCATGCGGTCAAGCGTGCGCAAGGTGAAGGAGGCGGAATCGCGCTCGCCCTTCGGATGAATCTCGCGGGCCACCTCGCGCCATTCCGAAGGATCGGGGGCCGGGAAATGTGTGTCGCCCTCGACATCGAGGTCCACTTCGGTGAGGTAGAGCCGGTCCACCATGGGCCAGAACAGGCGGTAGACCTCGCCACCGCCGATCACCGCGAGTTCGGGCGCGCCGCCCGCGAGGCGCAAGGCCTCCGCGGGCGTCGCCGCGACCTCAGCCCCTTCGGCGCGGAAGCCCTGCTGGCGGGTGATGACGATGTT
>CAIYXE010000111.1 GCA_903930095.1 uncultured Hyphomicrobiales bacterium | reverse complement strand
TTGTGGCCGGCACAGAACGTCAACCGAAGTTAGGTCCATGACCGTTCGTTCCCTGATCGACCGGCACTTGGCTGACTTCAGCGCCAGCGACACGCGCGTTGCGCGTTCGATCCTGGAGAAATACCCGGTGAGTGCACTGGGTGGCATCGAGGACATCGCCCGCCAGTCGGGCGTCAGCGCGCCAACTGTCACACGCTTCGTCAAGCGGCTGGGCTTCAAGCGCTTCGCCGATTTTCAGCTCGCCATCAGGCTCGAGGTGCAGGACAATGAAGTCTCCCCCCTCGCGCTGTTCACGAAACACCAGAGCAAACCTGCGCGCGGCTCCAATCCGGACCGCCTGCTGATCGAGCACATGACGGAGTCGCTGAAGAAGCTGCTCGATGCGCCAACCCAGCGCGCGCTGGACCGCGCGGCGGACCTTTTAGGAAATGCAAAGGCGCGCATCTATCTCCTCGGTGGGCGCTGGAGTTCGGCGGCGGCGCAATATGCTGCGTTTCAGCTGACCAGCCTCCGCGGTGAAATTCACGTGCTGGCGCCGCAGGCCTCCGGCCTCGTCGAGGACCGCATCGCAGACTTCACCAGGCGTGACGTGCTGGTGGCCTATGACTTCCGCCGCTACCAACCCGAGACCATCGCCTTCTGCCAGACCGCCAGGCAGCGCGGCGTGAAGCTCGTGCTGTTCACCGATCTCGATCTCTCGCCCATTGCCGACATCGCCGATGTCGTCGTGCCCGTCACCGTCGAATGCACCTCGCCGCTCGAAACGCTGGCCGTGGCCATCGCCGCGACGGACGCTATGCTTGCGCGGCTTGTCAGAAAGCTTGGGCCCCAGGCCAGCCGCCGCATGGCCATGCTGGAAAACCTGCGGCGTGACGCCAGCATCCCGAAACCTGCCTGAAAGGACCCGAGTTCATGCCACCTGCCCCCATCCCTGCCGTCGATGCTCCAGGCGGCGCCTATCGTGAGCGCCCCATCGACAAAGCCAGGACAGCGCTCCTCTCCATTGACATGCAGAATTCCGAATGGAGCCCGGAGCGGATGGCCAGGGCCCGCGTGGCGGGCTCGCCCGAGGCGGCCTATCTGCCAATGATGGAGAAGATCGAGGCGCAGCTCATCCCCAACCAGCAGCGCCTTCAGGCCGCAGCCCGCAAGGCCGGAATCGAGGTCATCTACACGACCATCGAGAGCTATACCCTGGATGGCCGTGACCGCAGCCTCGATCACAAGATCTCAAAGTTGTTCTGCCCCAAGGGCTCGTGGGAAGCCAAAGTGATCGCGGAGGTGGGTCCCGGGCCCAATGACATCGTCATCCCCAAGACGGCGTCCGGTGTCTTCAACTCGACAAATATTGAATATGTGCTGCGTAACCTCGGCATCGAATATCTGGTGATCTACGGTATCTGCACCGATCAATGCGTCGAATGCGCCATCCGTGATGCCGCCGACCGCGGCTTCCTGGTCACCCAGATCGAGGATGCCTGTGCCGCCGTCGAGGAGCGCCGCCATGATGTGTCCATTGAGCAGATGCGCGGACACTATTGCCGCACGCGCACAACCGATGAGATGATCGCCGAAATCGAGGCGCTGTCCAATACAGCAGCCGTCTGACGGAAACCGTGGAGAAGAGGATGAGTTCGCCTTCAACCGATGTCGCCTATCTCTGCTGGAGTGACTATGTCGGCATCACGCGCTGCCGTGGCGTGCCGGCGGCAGAACTGCCAAAGCGCATGGAAAAGGGCTTGGGCTGGGCCGCGGCGGGCCAGGCGCTGACACCCTTCGATGACATCGCGGACAACCCCTGGGGTCCGATGACGGAGGTCCGCCAGACACCGCGTCCTGAGACGGCGGTGCGTCTCGATCTGTGGCCGGGCACGCCCGCCTTCCACATGCTGATGTGCGATTCGAACCTCACTGACGGCAGCAACTGGGAGTGCTGCACGCGCGGCTTCATGAAGAAGGCGCTCAGCGATTTCGAGGCGGAGACGGGACTCCGCTTCACCGCCGCTTTCGAACATGAGTTCCTGTTGAGCGGCCCCAGCCTGCCGCCCGCCACCCCGTTTTCGCTTGAAGCGATGCGTGTTGCCGCCGGCTTCACCGGAGCGCTGGCAGAGGCGCTGGAAGCAGCCGGGCTCGAACCGCAGACCATCGAGCCGGAATACGGCATCAACCAGTATGAGGTGTCGAGCGCTCCAGCCGCAGGCACCATGGCCGGTGACCGCGCCGTGCTGACGCGCGAGGTCATCCGCGAGGTTGCCAGGCGCCACGGCTATCGTGCTTCCTTCACGCCCAAGCCCTCGCCCAACGCCGTCGGCAATGGCGCGCATGTGCATTTCAGCTTTATCGGCCCGGATGGCCGGAACGCTGCCTATGACCGCAATGGCCCGGCGGAAGCCTCTGAGGTCGCGCAGCATTTCGTGGCGGGCCTGGTGAAACACCTCCCCGATATCTGCGCGCTGGTGGCGGGAAGCCCCGTCTCCTACTACCGGCTCGGTCCACATCACTGGTCATGTGGCTTTGCCAGCTTCGGCATACAGAACCGCGAGGCTTCCGTCCGCATCTGCCCCTCGCCCGATGCTGACCCGGCGCGGCGGCAGTCCGGCTTCAACATGGAACTCCGCGCACCTGATGCCACCACGAGCCCCTATATGGTGGTGGGCGCCATCCTGCGCGCAGGCCTCGAAGGCATCCGCGCGAAACTGCCGATGCCCACCCCCATCGACCGCGACCCCAGCGAGTTGACGCCTGAGCAAATGAAGGCACTCGGCGTCGTGGCACTGCCCTCAAGCCTCGAGGAGGCGCTGGCGCGGCTGGAGGCGAGCGAAACCGTCCGTCAGTGGATGTCGCCTATGTTCCTGTCGTCCTATGTGTTGGTGAAGCGCAAGGAGATCGCCATGATGGAGGGCAAGTCCCCCGAAGAGATCTGCACGAGGTACCGCGATGCCTATTGAGCTGGCCCAGACCATCCCGCTGATCGATCATCATTGCCACGGCATCACCGGCAAGGACCTCGACTATGTGAACTTCCAGAAGTTCCTGTCGGAGAGCTACCGTCCGCCACCGGAGGGCACGAGCGATTTCCAGAAGCCCGTGGGCCTTGCCGTCCGCCGCTTCTGCGCACCACTGCTCGATCTGGAGAAGGGCGTTTCCGGCGAGGACTATGTGCGCCGCCGCCAGGAGCTGGGGCCCGATGAGGTGAACCGCCGCCTGATGCGCGCCTGCGGCCTGTCGCATCTGCTGATC
>CAIYXE010000110.1 GCA_903930095.1 uncultured Hyphomicrobiales bacterium | reverse complement strand
GCAAGAGATTGCAACGCGCAATAGCCCGGTGCCGAAGCCCTGTCTCCTGCTGTCGGGCGGTGAAACCAGCGTCACGGTGCGGGGCAAGGGCAGGGGTGGCCGCAACGTGGAGTTCCTGCTCGCGCTCGCCGTCGCGCTGGGTGGCGCGCCGCGCATTCATGCGCTGGCGGCGGACACTGACGGCATTGACGGGCTCGAGCCGGTCGCAGGCGCCGTCATCGATCCGGAAAGCCTCGCGCGGGCAAGGTCGCTGGGGCTGGACCCGATGGCCATGCTCGGGAACAATGATGCGCACAGCCTGTTCGAACGGCTGGGCAACCAGGTGGTCACCGGGCCCACCCACACCAATGTGAACGATTTCCGTGCGTTACTGATCAGGTAGCGCTATTCCGCTTTTTCAGGCCAAAAGGCTGTGTTAGCGTCCGCAGCAATGGGCCGCTGAGAGCCTTGGCATGGGGATGGGCAGAGGGTAACGGGCGCCATATGGGCCGTTTGACGACGCATGTGCTGGATACCGCCAGCGGAAAGCCTGCCGCAGGGCTGAAGATCGAACTCTTCCGGGCGGGCCAGGACGCTCCGCTCAAGGTCATCCGCACCAATGCCGATGGCCGTGCCGATGCGCCGCTTCTGGAGGGTGGCGACTTCACCTCCGGCCAATACGAGTTGCGCTTCCATGCCGGTGAATACCTCAGGGCAGGCGGCGCGGCACTGCCCGATCCGGCATTTCTCGACGTCATCCCCATCCGCTTCGGCATCGCTGATCCGGCCGCGCATTACCATGTGCCGTTGCTGCTCTCGCCCTATGGCTATTCCACCTACAGGGGGAGCTGACGGCCCGTGGCGCCACGTGATTCCATCCGATTCCTGCGCCGCGGCGTGATCGTCGCGCTTCGTGGCGTGCCGCCCACACGCACGGTACTCGATTACCTGCGCCTTGAGGAGCGTTCGCGCGGCACCAAGGAAGGCTGCAACGAGGGCGACTGCGGCGCCTGCACCGTGGCGGTGGGTTCGCTGCGCGCTGGCAGGCTGGTCTATGAACCCGTCAATGCCTGCATCCTGCTCATGGGCCAGCTTGAGGGCAAGGAACTCGTCACCGTCGACGACCTGTCCGCGGACGGCCAGCTTCACCCCGTCCAGCAGGCCCTGGTCGACAGCCATGGTTCGCAATGCGGCTTCTGCACGCCGGGCTTCGTCATGGCGCTGTTCACGCTCTACCAGTCGGGGCGGGCCCCGACACGCGACGAGATCGCAACCCATGTGGCGGGCAACCTCTGCCGTTGCACCGGCTACCGCCCGATCATCGATGCGGCGGTCGCCGCCTGCACGGGAACCGCGGTAGACCGCTGGGCGAGAGAAGCCGATGCCGCAGCGGCAAGGCTGTCTGCGCTTGATGACGGGCAGGACGTTTTCGCTGGCACGCCGGACAGCTTCATCGCAAGGCCCGCCAGTGCGTCAACGCTCGCCCGGCTTTCGGCGGAACACCCGGATGCAACCATCGTCTCGGGAGCAACCGACGTCGGGCTGTGGATCACGAAGCAGCTGCGCGTGCTGCCGAAGATCATCCTCACCGGCGGGGTCAAGGCCCTGCATGAGGTCAAGGACGCGGGAAGCCACGTGTCCATCGGTGCGGCGGCAAGCTATGCGGAGGCAACGCCCGCCCTCTCCGCCATCGATCCCGACCTGGGCGAGGTGCTGCGCCGCCTCGGCTCCACCCAGGTGCGCGCCTCGGGCACGGTGGGTGGCAACATCGCCAACGGTTCGCCCATCGGCGACATGCCGCCCATGCTGATCGCACTCGGCGCCACGCTGACGCTTCGCCATGGCAAAGCGGAGCGCTCGTTGCCGCTGGAGCAATTCTTCATTGCCTATGGCAAGCAGGACCGTGTGGCCGGTGAACTCGTCTGGCGCATCGACGTGCCCAAGCTGAAGGCGAATGAGGCCTTCCGCGCCTACAAGATTTCCAAGCGCTTCGACCAGGACATTTCCGCCGTGATGTCTGCCTTCAAATTCACGCTGGACGGCCGGCGCATCGCCGCTGCCCGTGTGGCCTTCGGCGGCATGGCGGCAACGCCGAAGCGCGCGGCGGCAACCGAGGCCGCACTTGCCGGCGCCTCACTGGATCAGCCCGCCACGTGGGAGGCCGCGATTGCGGCGATGGCGCAGGATTTCCAGCCCATCTCCGACATGCGCGCCTCCGCGGCCTACCGCATGGAGGTGGCGCAGGGCCTTCTCCGCAAGTCGCTCATGGAGGTGGCGGGTATGGGCCTGACGCGCGTGCTGGGCGGCAGGCAGTCGGTGGCGTGATGGCCGTTGCCCGCCGTCCCCTCGAAACGAAGACCGTCGGTAAGACGCTGGCGCATGACAGCGCGGCCCTGCACGTGCAGGGATCGGCCACCTATGTCGACGACATGCGCGAACCCGAGGGCATTGTCCATGTCTACCCCGGCTTTGCGAAGGAGGGCGCACTGGGCGCCATCACCACGCTCGATCTCGCTGCGGTGCGCGCCGCACCCGGGGTGATCGCCGTTCTTGCCGCAAAGGACATCCCCGGCGTCAATGACTGCGCGCCGGTGTTCGGCGGCGACCCGATCCTCGCTGATGGCCGGATCATGTTTCACGGACAGGTGATATTCGCCGTGGTGGCGGATACGCGTGAGGCGGCGCGCCGCGCGGCACGCCTTGCGAAGATCGAGATTGCGGCGGAAACCCCCGCCGTGACGGTCGAGGACGCACTCGCCATGGACACGCGCGACGTGGGCGAGCCCTATGCCTTCCACCGCCGCGACGCCGCCAAGGCGATCGCCGCAGCGCCACACCAGATCGCGGAGAGCTTCCGCATCGGCGGGCAGGAGCATTTCTACCTCGAAGGGCAGGTGAGCATGGCTGTGCCGGAGGAGCACGGGGCGGTCACCGTCCATTGCTCGACCCAGCATCCCTCCGAGGTCCAGCATCTCGTGGCCCACATGCTGCATGTTCCCGCCGCCATGGTGACGGTCGAGTGCCGCCGCATGGGCGGCGCCTTCGGCGGCAAGGAGAGCCAGGCCGCACAATGGGCCTGCATTGCGGCCTTGGCCGCGCGCGTCACCGGACGGCCGGCAAAGTGCCGCCTCGACCGTGACGAAGACATGATCATGACCGGCAAGCGGCATGACTTCCGCGTCGACTACAAGGCCGGCTTTGACAGGACAGGCCGGTTGCTGGGTGTTGATGTCGATCTGCTGTCGCGCTGTGGCTATTCGGCGGATCTGTCCAACGCCATCTGCGACCGCGCCATGTTCCACGCGGACAACACCTATTTCTACCCTGCCGCCCGCATCGCCACGCGCCGCCTGCGCACCCATACCGTCTCCAACACCGCCTTCCGCGGCTTCGGCGGGCCGCAGGGCATGGTGTTTGCCGAGCGCATGATGGAGGCAATCAGCGTCAAGTCCGGGCAGGACCCGCTCGATATCCGCAAGCGTAATCTGTATACGGAGAAACGCAACGTAACGCCCTATGGCATGAAGGTCGAGGACAACATCGCGCTCGCCGTCATCGAGCAGCTCGAGGCCTCTTCGGACTACCGCGCGCGCCGCAAGCACATCGCCGCCTTCAACGCCGGGAGCCCGGTGCTCCGCAAGGGCATCTCGCTCACGCCCGTCAAGTTCGGCATTTCCTTCACGCTCACCCATCTCAACCAGGCGGGCGCGCTGGTGCATGTCTATACCGATGGTTCAGTGCATCTGAACCACGGCGGCACGGAGATGGGGCAGGGGCTCTACACCAAGGTGGCGCAGGTGGTGGCGGAGGAATTCGGCATCAGTGCCTCCGCCGTGCACATCACCGCCACCACGACGGGCAAGGTGCCCAACACATCCGCCACGGCGGCGTCATCCGGCGCCGATCTCAACGGCATGGCGGCGAAGCAGGCCGCGGCCACCATCAAGAAGCGGATGATCGATTTTGCCGCGAAGCAATGGAAGGTGCCGAAATCGCGCATCCGCTTCGCGGACGGGCAGGTGCTGATCGGCAACCGGTCCATCGCCTTCGGAGACCTGGCGCGCCAGGCCCACGCTGCGCGCATCTCGCTCTCCTCCACGGGCTATTACGCAACGCCCAAGATCAGCTGGGACAGGGCCAGGGCCAAGGGCCGCCCCTTCTTCTATTTCGCCTACGGCGCGGCTTGCTCGGAAGTGACGATCGACACGCTGACGGGCGAGATGAAGATCGACCGGGCAGATATCATCCACGATGTCGGCCGCTCGCTGAACCCCGGACTCGACATCGGTCAGGTGGAGGGGGGCTTCGTGCAGGGCATGGGCTGGCTCACCACCGAAGAACTGGTCTTCGATGAGAAGGGCAGGCTCCGCACCCATGCGCCCGCGACCTACAAGATCCCCTGCGCGTCGGACGTGCCGGCGGATTTCCGGGTGAAGCTGTTCGAGTCCCGTGGCAACAAGGAAGATACGATCTACCGTTCCAAGGCGGTGGGCGAACCGCCGCTCATGCTGGGCATTTCCGTCTGGACGGCGATTTTCGACGCTGTTGCCAGCCTCAGGCCGGGGCAGATCCCCGTGCTCGATGCTCCGGCGACGCCTGAGGCCATCCTGAAGGCCGTGAAGGGAATGGCGGCATGAAGGTCTGGAGCCTGGTCGCGCGCGCATTGGAGGCGCATGGCGCTTGCGCCATGGTGTCAGTCGTCAAGGCTGAAGGTTCCGTGCCGCGTGAGGAGGGTGCGCGCATGGTGGTAACGCCCCAGGGTTTCCACGGCACCATCGGTGGCGGCACGCTGGAGTGGAGGGCGCTGGCCGAGGCGCAGCGCCTGCTGGGCAAGCCCGGCGCAGTGAAGATGCTGACGCAGTCGCTGGGACCCGATCTCGGCCAGTGCTGCGGCGGGCGGGTAACGCTCGCCATCGAGAATTTCGGCACGGCATCTCTGGCAATGGTCAGGGATTTCGCCGCGCGTGAAGAGCAGGGCTCCTTCATCCTCACCGGCAGGCTTGGCCCGCCGGATATCGTCGAACGCTTCGGCGAGGCGCGGCGGCGCGTGCTGCTGTTCGGCGCAGGCCATGTGGGCCGCGCCGTGATGCTGGCGCTGGCCCCGCTGCCTTATGACGTGACCTGGGCCGATCCGCGCCCGGAGGCCTTCCCCGCCGCCATGCCGCAGAACGTGACGCCCTTTGCCGGAAACCCGCTGGAGGTGGCAGACGCAGCGCCGCAAGGGTCCTTCGCTTTCATCATGAGCCATTCACACCCGCTCGATCTTGCCATTGCCGAAGTGGCTCTGCGTAACTCCGCCATCGCCCATGTGGGCGTCATCGGCAGCGCCACCAAGCGCGCGCGCTTCGAACGCCGCCTCCGGGAGGCGGGCGTGGATGACGCGCGGATCACGTCGATGATCTGCCCCATCGGCGTGGGCGGCATCCGCTCCAAGCTGCCCGCCGCGATTGCAGTGTCCGTGGCAGCACAGGTGATAACGCTCGACGAAGCATTGTCAGCCGCCCCAGCGCAAGGCAAGCTGGCGGCCAGAAATGCAGGCTGACGGCATGGAATATCTCCTCGAAGCGCTCCACGTCACCAAGGTTTTCGGCACGTTGAAGGCCAATGACGACGTGACGCTGAAGGTGAAACCCGGCGAAATACATGCCTTCCTCGGTGAGAACGGGGCCGGCAAATCCACCCTCGTCAAAATGATCTATGGCGCGCTGCAACCCACCAGCGGCGAGTTCCGCTGGATGGGCAAGCCCGTTGCCATCGCCAGCCCGGCGGCGGCGCGCAAGCTGGGCATCGGCATGGTGTTTCAGCATTTCTCGCTGTTCGAAGCGCTCACCGTTGCCGAGAACATCGCGCTCGCCATGCCCGGCGCCTTCGACATGAAGAAACTG
>CAIYXE010000109.1 GCA_903930095.1 uncultured Hyphomicrobiales bacterium | reverse complement strand
GCTGCCTATGATCAGGGGGCTCGTGTCACCTATCTGGGACCAACCGGCACCCACATCGGTCACAAGGAATCTGTCAAGGACACCGCCCGGGTTCTGGGGCGGATTTATGATGCTATCGAATATCGCGGATTTGGTCAGGAGATCGTCGAGCAATTGGCCAGATATTCCGGGGTTCCGGTTTACAATGGACTGACCAAGGAATTCCACCCGACCCAGATCCTTGCCGACTTCCTGACCATGCAGGAGCATGTCGAAAAGCCGCTGCGCCTGGTATCCTATGCTTTCATAGGCGATGCAGCCAACAACATGGGCGACAGCCTGCTGATCGGTGGCGCAAAGATGGGTATGGATGTACGGCTTTGCGCGCCCAAGGCATGCTGGCCGTCAGCGGACATCCACGGCGAGGCCCTGGCACTTGCCGCTGAAACAGGCGCGCGGATCATGATCACCGAAGACATTGATGCCGCTGTGAAGGGTGCCGATTTCGTCTATACTGATGTTTGGGTCTCGATGGGTGAACCGCAGGAGAAATGGTCCGAGCGGATCGAGCTACTGATGCCCTATCAGGTCAACTCCGCGCTGATGGCCAGAACAGGCAATCCGCGAACCCGCTTCATGCATTGCCTGCCTGCTTTTCACAATACAGAGACATCTGTCGGCGCCGACATGGAGGCCAAATTCGGCATCAGCGCCATGGAAGTGACTGAAGACGTGTTCGAGGGCCCGGCCTCGATCGTCTTCGACCAGGCCGAGAACCGGCTGCATTCGATCAAGGCGGTGCTAGTCGCCACGCTGGGTTCCTGAGTTGCTGGTGGTCGCTGCCCTCGGTGGTAACGCGCTATTGAAACGCGGTGAGCCGCTGACGGCCGAGGCGCAGCGCGCCAATGTAAGGCGAGCGGCCGAAGCCCTGGCCGCAATCGTAAGGGCCGGACACCATCTGGTTGTTACCCATGGCAATGGGCCGCAGGTCGGCCTTCTGGCGCTGCAGGGTGCCTCCTACAAGCCTGATGAGTCCTATCCCCTTGACGTGTTGGGCGCCGAGACAGAGGGGATGATCGGCTACATGATCGAACAGGAACTCGAGAACGCGCTCGGCCACGACCGGCCGGTGGCAACCCTTCTGACACAGGTCATCGTGGATGGTGGTGATCCCGCCTTTGCAAAGCCGACGAAATTCGTAGGTCCCGTCTACGAGAAGAAAGAAGCCGAAACACGGGCGAAGGCCGCCGGTTGGGCGATTGCCGCAGATGGCCCGAAGTGGCGTCGCGTCGTGGCCTCACCCAAGCCGATAGAGATCCCGGACCTGCGTGTTCTCAAACTGTTGCTGGATCAAGGGGTGATCGTGATCTGCGCCGGTGGTGGGGGCATCCCTGTCGTGCGGCGTGGGGATGGCAGCCTGATGGGTATCGAAGCGGTCATCGACAAGGACGCAGCCAGCGCTCTGCTTGCCCGGCAAATTGGCGCCCAAGCGCTCCTGCTACTTACTGATGTCGATGGTGTCTATCGCGACTTCGGTACTGAACGCGCAGCGCGAATCGCTGAACTGACAGTGGCCGAAGCGCGTGCCATGGATGCGCCGGCTGGTTCCATGGGACCAAAGCTGCGCGCCGGATCTGACTTCGCCACGCCTGGCTGCTTCACCGCCATCGGCCGGCTCGAGGACGCCATCGCCATTCTGGATGGCCGCACCGGCACGCGCATCATCATGCCGGACAATGGCCGGGAAGGATCTGGTGGGGGAAGAGTCTGACACATGCTGTTTCTCTTCAGAAGGCACCGGGACCAGGGTCCGGCATTCCCGCCCCATCGATTTCTGACGGCCATGTGACCGGGGCGAATACACTGCAGAATAAAGTGTGTGGTGTTTGTGATGCTGCCATTCAGGTTCAACGCAGGTCTGTTTTCCGCAACGAGAGGTCTGCAATTTGAAAGTGTCCGTTACCAAGCCGGGTTCCGCAGCTCCGCTGCATCATGGTCTTTCCCGGGCCGAGGCCCAGTCGCGGCTTTCCTCCGATGGCTTCAACGAACTGCCGCGCGCAGGTCGCCGGTCCCCTTTGCGGATTGTGCTCGACGTCCTGCGAGAGCCGATGCTGGCGCTGCTAATCGCGGGAGGAATTGTCTATCTTCTGCTTGGTAACCTCGAAGAGGCGTTGATCCTGCTGGCCTTTGCCTGCTTGTCGGTCGGCATCACCGTGGTGCAGGAAGCACGGACCGAACGTGTGCTGGAGGCGCTGCGCGATCTGACCAGCCCGCGTGCCCTGGTGATCCGGGGCGGAGAACGGCTGCGGATAGCGGGCCGAGAAGTGGTGCGCGGCGATCTGATCGTGTTGTCCGAAGGCGACCGGGTTCCAGCCGATGCTCGGCTGCTGGAGGCAGAGGGTCTGTCGGCTGATGAATCCTTGCTGACGGGCGAGGCGGTTCCGGTGCGCAAGCAAGCAGCAATATCGGACGGCACGATCAAGGATGTTCCGCGTCCGGGCGGCGAGGATCTGCCGATGGTGTTCTCAGGCAGCCTGATTGTTCGCGGGTCGGCCATTGC
The DNA here is from genome assembly GCA_903930095.1 of uncultured Hyphomicrobiales bacterium. Classification (GTDB taxonomy): domain Bacteria; phylum Pseudomonadota; class Alphaproteobacteria; order Rhizobiales; family Aestuariivirgaceae; genus Aestuariivirga. The sequence goes on along the minus strand of CAIYXE010000109.1, from coordinate 3,555 downwards.
CGAGGTGACAGCCACAGGACCCGCCAGCGAGATTGGCAAGATCGGTGCATCCCTTGCCAGGCTTGAGATCGACACGCCGCACCTGCAACGTCAGATGCGCAAGCTCGTTATTGTATTCGCAACTGTGGGGGCGGCGGTCAGTATCGCTGTCGTGGTGCTCTATGGGCTGTTCCGCGGTGGCTGGCTGGAAGGTGTTCTTGCTGGCATCGCCGTTGGCATGTCGATGCTGCCCGAGGAGTTTCCGATGGTGCTGGCCGTCTTCATGGCGATGGGAGCGTGGCGGATTTCCAAGGTCAGGGTGCTGACGCGGCGGGCATCGGCGATAGAAACGCTGGGCGCGGCAAGTGTGCTGTGCACCGACAAGACCGGCACATTGACGGAAAACCGCATGACGGTTCACGAACTGCGCCTGGGCGACGGGACGGCGCTCAAGATCAGCGACAAAGCCTTGCCCGAAGCGTTTCGGGACCTTGCAGCGGCGGGGATGATGGCTTCGGCACCTGAGCCGTTCGACCCGATGGAAAAGGCGTTTCACGCGCTGGCGCAAACAGATATGCGCAACAGCGAGTCGCTGCCGGGCACGGGTTGGAAGTTAGCACGGACTTATGCACTGGCGCGCGACCTGCTGGCGATGTCGCAGGCCTGGATCACCGATGACGCGAGTTGGCGTATTGTCTCCAAGGGGGCGCCCGAGGCTGTGGCTGATCTATGCCGGTTTGATAACGCTGCCCGTGCGGCGCTGACAGCACAGGTCGATCAGATGGCAAAAGCAGGGTTGCGCGTGCTGGGAGTGGCCGAGGCCGCCTTTGCCGGTGCCGATCTGCCTGACAGCCAGCGCGATTTTGCCTTTCGCTTTCTGGGTCTGGTGGGACTGGCAGATCCGTTGCGCGCCTCTGTGCCGCCAGCGGTGGCGCTGTGCCGCAGCGCTGGCATCCGGGTGATCATGATCACCGGCGACTATCCGGCCACGGCGCAGACCATCGCGGCACAGGCGGGCCTGCAAGGCAGCCAGGTGATCGACGGCACCGCACTCCAGACGATGTCAGACTCCGATCTGGCATTGGCTGTGCAGAATGTGACCATCTTCGCCCGCATCATGCCGGAACAGAAACTTCGTATCGTCAATGTACTGAAATCCGCCGGCGCTGTGGTTGCGATGACAGGCGACGGGGTCAACGACGCGCCCTCGCTGAAGGCTGCGGATATCGGCGTTGCGATGGGAGGACGTGGCACGGATGTGGCGCGCGAAGCAGCCAGCATCGTTTTACTGGACGATGACTTCGGTTCGATCGTCACCACCGTGCGGCTGGGACGGCGCATCTACGACAACCTGCGCAAGGCGATGAGTTTCATTCTGGCAGTGCATGTGCCCATTGCCGGACTGGCGCTGATGCCGCTTCTGTTCGGCATGCCGATCCTGTTCAGTCCCATTCATATCGCTTTCCTGGAGATGGTGATCGATCCGGTTTGCTCACTGGTGTTCGAAGCCGAAGCCGAGGAAGACGGCGTCATGAAGCGCCCGCCGCGCCCGCCGGCCGAACCGCTGTTCTCCGTTCCGACGATCCTATGGAGCCTCGGACAAGGCCTGTTTGTTCTGGGTGTGACCGCGACGGTATTCACTCTCGGCCCTCACTACGGGCTGGTGACCGATCAGGTTCGCGGGCTGACCTTCGCCTCGCTGGTCCTTTGCATCCTGGCGCTGATCCTCGTGGACCGATCGCTGTCATCTTCACTGATCACTGCAATCCGGCGGCCCAACCGGGCGCTTGCGGTGGTGGTTCCGATCGTGGCCTGCCTGCTGGCGGTGACGCTGTTCTGGCAACCTGCCCGCGATCTCTTCGGTTTTGCAACGCTGGATCCAATGTCACTTGCTGTCCCACCGTTTGCGGGTCTGACTGTTCTGCTGGCGCTTGAGGCGTTGAAACCGATCTGGCGGCGCGCTGTCCGTGGTGCGGCTGCATCGCAGACCCCGGTTGCCGTGTAACTCAGTCCACCACGTTCTGACGCCCAAGGCCACAACCGCAGAGATTTTGTTGATGATTACGGAGAAGGCCAATTTGCAACAACCTACGGCGTAGCCCACGCAGGGGCCGCTCCATGGCGCCTAGCACTACTTTGGCAGTTTTGATTTGCCGGGGTTGATGAGGAGTTTCTTGCAGTGCGGGCATCGCTTGGGTGGAGGCCGGGCGAAGAGGTCGAGGATGGCTCGCCTAACAGCCGGCATGCTCGGCTGTGGCGGTGGTCCCCCGATTCTTTTTTTTCCGTCCCGCTGCTTTGAGGCGGCGGGACTGGAGGAATGCGTAGGCGATCATAGTCATCAAGGCGTGTCGATGTAACCCGCTCCAGGATCGACCTTCGAAGTGGTCAAGGCCAAGTTCCTCCTTGAGCTGTTGATGTGCCTGTTCACAGACCCATCGAGCTTTGATCGTGGCGGCGAGCATCTTGAGGCTCGTATCGGCTGGTAGGTTCGACACATAGTATTTTTGCTGGCCGCTCGACCGGCGTTCGCCGACGAGCCAGACCTCGTCGCCCGGCATGCACTGCATACGATTATCGAGCATGCGGTGCTTATGGCCATCTGCAACACGAACGCGGCGGGCCGCAAAGAGAGATGTCAGCCGACCTTTGGTGCCCCGCCGCCAACTGACCCTTTGCCACTTCCCTCCGACCAACAACGCTTCAGCAGATACAGGAGACTGATCAGGAATGTGGTACTTGCGGGGCTTTCCGGTCTTCGCGATGGGGAAGATCAGAGCAACGTCAGCGGGATAGACATTCTGGCGTCGCGACAACCCTACCGCCCACAACAGGCCGCGCTCGCTCAGTGCCTGACGAAACGGCCCGCTGGAGCCGTACCCAGAATCGGCAAGGACACAGCCGAAACGCGCGCCCGAGGCGATGACGCGGTCGATCTCCTCGATTGCGATCTGCGGCTTTGTCAGAGCTGTCCGCCTATCCTGCGGCACACGAGCCCGCGCCATGCGCTCGGGATCGTCTGTCCAGCTTTCGGGCAGGAAGAGCCGCAGTCCAACCATCACCGGAACTTCGCGTGACGCCAACGTTAGCGAGACCAGCGACTGACAGTTGGCAGTCTTTCCGAGCGACGAGGCGTATTGCGGGGCGACGCCGACCGAATGCTCACCCTTCTTGGGTAATGCCGTATCATCAACGATCAGCCAAGCGTCAGCGCCGCCAACCATCCTGTCGGCTTCGGCGAGCAGGACATTCTCAAGTGGTGCAGCATCCCACACGCCGCTGGCGATGAAATGATGAAGCTGGTCGTAGCCCACCTCGCCTTCGCGCGCTGCCATGGGCTGGACGCTCTTGCGATCACCAGCGCCGATCAGTCCCGCAACATAAACCGGGCACATCCGTGCCCGCGCCTTGTGTCGGAGGGCATTGAGGAAAGGTGAAAGCCAGCGGTCAAGATCAGACTTCCAGATGTTGTCCATGGTCGGCCCTCCGAGATGCCGACCACCCATGAATCACCCAACAGCCGATTCGGGAATCCCTAAACGCCAGACGGCCCAAACAATCTGCCAAAGTAGTGCTAGC
>CAIYXE010000108.1 GCA_903930095.1 uncultured Hyphomicrobiales bacterium | reverse complement strand
TGGCGCATGCCGCGCCCTTCGAGGCGGCTGGGCCGGAATTCGGCCGTGCTTTGGACGAAGCGGCAGCGAACGGTGCGGACCGCCCAGCCGGTCGTGGTGCGAAGGTTGGTGGCGAGGATGGAAGGAACAGAGCCAGCCGTACGTCCAGCGGCCACGTTTGCCTGCAGTGATGCCGGACGGGCATTAACAGATTTCATTTCGAAGGCTCACGGTTGTGGGCCTTCGGCCTTGATCAAATTCAGGTAATCACAGCACGAACATCGGTTCACGTGGAAACAGACTGTTTTCCCATGCCACGAGAAGAGACCTTGACCCAAGCGTGAACATGACCGAATCCTCACACACCGAGAAAAGCTTCAATCAGAGTCGCTTCCCAAGGGACCAGTCATGACGCCAGAAGAGGTTCTCCAGGAGTTCGAGACCAGCCGCACGGCCCCGGTCGCAGCGATACAGGCCGCACTGGACGCCAAGGAAGAGATGCTCCCGGCGTTCCTCGCCGAGATCGAGCGCGCATCGCATACGGCCGTGGAGGAACTCCCTTACGCGGATTCCTACTCGATCATCTTTTACATACTCGGAGAATGGGGCGACCAGCGTGCCTTCCTGCCGCTCGCGCGTTTCCTGCGGCTTGACGAGGATACGCTCAACGCCCTTCTGGACGACACCATCACAGAGGTCTCGGACAGGGTCATGGCCAGAGTCGCGAGCGATGACCTACGGCCCATCTTCGACATCATCCTCGACCGCAATGCGGAACTCTTTGTCCGCACCGGCATGATAGAAGCCTTGTTGCGGATCGCATTCGAGCGGCACGAAAGACGTACCGACGTCGAGTCCTTCATGGCGGAATTCCACTTGCGCGTGGAGCCCGATGCCGACCCATACCTCCTCAGCAACTGGACGGAAGCCGACGCCGTCCTTGGTCTGAAGCATCTTGCTCCCGAGGCGCGCCAGATGATCATGAAGGACAAGAGCAGTCCGCCCTTTTATAGCATCCAGGAATTCGAGAACGACCAGCTGGCGGCAGCCATGGATCCCACGGGTCGATGGTTTCTGGAACATCAAGCCAATCCAACGCCTATCGATACGGTTGCGGAACTCTCCTCGTGGCATAGCTATTCCGAGGAGTACCTCAGGAAGCTCAATGAGGAGCAGGCAGACAACGAGAACCCCTTAGCCCTTTGGAACGACCCGGACATCGCCTTCAATCCCTACCGCGATGTCGGGCGAAACGACCCCTGCCCTTGCGGCTCCGGCAAGAAGTTCAAGAAGTGCTGCCTGGACTAGAAAGCCCTATCTCTCCCATTGCCGCGACTTGAGCCACGCACCGACCCTCATCTGGTCGTGTCCATCATATTTACGGAGACACGGATCGAGCGCGGCGTCAGGGAAGATAACGAATCCGTCCGGAACCTACCTGTCACTCCAGCGGCAGCCTCATGTCTTGACCAAGTCGCCGAGTGTTTCGAGAAGAGGTCCCAGATGCTTTTCATAGCGCCGCCACTTCTGCACCGATGATTTATACATCGGACGCCGCACCTGGGTGATTGACGCCGTCTTCACGGAGCGCTCCGTTTCGTGGAACTTCATGCAGGCATCATCCCACACCAGCCCGCAGTACCCAAGAAGGGCGCGAACTTCGGTTGCCGGATCCTCGACGAGTTTTTCGTATTGCAACTCAAAGAACGACCCCGGCGGCAGCACCGCACGCCAGTGATCCATGAGCCGGGCATAAGCCCGGTAGTATCGCCCAAGCTCAACCAGATCATAGCTCTGGTGCTGACTGCGGCCAAACAGCTTGGTGAAGTTGGACAGGCAGGTATCGACCGGATCCCGCCGCACATGAATGATCCTGGCGTTGGGAAGCATCAGGTGAATGAGGCCAATAGCGTTGAAGTTGGCTGGCATCTTGTCGGTGATACGTGGCGAGGAAGGCGCCCGTTCCTTAAGGCCCGCGGCATAGTTCTGGCCCATGACACTGATCTCCGCCTGGGTGATTCCATCCAAGGACAGAGGATATCCCGGGCCGCCGGGCATACGCGGGGTGGAGGCGATTCTCAGAAGATCCGGCAACTCGCCAGCGGCGTGAACCATCGGGTGGCTGGCCAGGATTGTTTCAGTCAGCGTTGTTCCAGAGCGCGGCATTCCCAGAATAAAGATCGGCAGTTCGGACTGGCAGCCACCAC
>CAIYXE010000107.1 GCA_903930095.1 uncultured Hyphomicrobiales bacterium | reverse complement strand
TCCGCTCAGCGCGAGCAACCCTCTGCTGATAATGCCAATATTGAGGCTTTGCCGCGCACGGGTAAATCGCTGCCAGTTTGTAACGAGAAGTTCGTGTGCGAGTTCCGGGTCAGCGACGGCGACCATCTGGCGCTGAATTGCCCGAAATGCACAGATCCCGCCATGCCGCAGGGCGACATCCTTGATGAAGCGATGCGGCTCACGGGCTAATTGCCGGGCGGAGCCCAGGACGAGATGCCCTCTTTCAATTGGTATTGTCGCCATCGTCTTTTTCTCGCCCCCCAAATAGTATATCTCGTGCCTATCCGGTTAACGCATACACCTACTATATGTTGGGTGCTGCCAATCACCCGAGTAGAGTTCGTTGAGCGTGGGTGAGGAAACCTCCGCTGCGATGCCGAGCAACGAGCGGAAGGCATTGAAGGGGTAGAAGCGGCGGTTGAACCTGAAGGTGAACTCGTTGAGATAGGCTTGGAGATGCCGCGGGCTCACGCCGTGATGGGTGCCGCTCAGCCAGGTCTTCAGGTTTGAAAACACGAGATGGACTATGGGCAGGAATTCCTCGGAGACCTCTGGTCTGCCGCGTGTGGCAATGGCGTTATGGTCGTAGCCTCGCGCACGCAGACCAGCGTAGCCGGTCCAGTCGTCAGTCACCAAGCGCGTTCCAGGTGTGACAACACTTCCGACAAATCCACCAAGCTGATTGGCGCTTCTGTCCGATACAACAACCAGACGGACGCGCCCTGCGTAGCGGCCGCCCTTCCGCAAAGCCTGCGCGGTTCCGTTCTTGCGATGGCGCACTTCGACCGCGCAGGCGACGAGAACCTTGTGATGCACGCCTCGGCCTTCACCACGCGTCCGGCCGCCGATCCATGTTTCGTCGATCTCGACATGCTGGCCAGGCAGACCGCCGATCCTGTCCTGGTTTGGCCTCACCATTGCCGCGCGAAGCTTGTGGAGAAGGCCAAAGGCAGTCTCATAGCGTGACAGCCCAAGCTGGCGCTGGAACTGCGCGGCAGACATGCCGTTGGTCTGACTGATGACGAGGTAGGCCGCCCAGAACCATGTGCTCAACGGCGTATGACTGCGTTCCATCACGGTCCCGGACATCAGGGTTGACTGACGTCGACACTGGCGGCAGGTCAAGACAGTCGGACGCGACTTGATCCGGGATGGTTCTCCGGTCTTCTGGCAATGGGGGCAGGTAAAGCCGTTTGGCCATCGGGCCTTCTCAAGAAAACCTGCGCAAGCCGCGTCATCCGGAAACAGCTCCTGGAACTCCGGAAGTGACTTCGGAAACCCCAATTCTGCCCGATCCAACACGTCCATGGCTTCCTACTACATATAGTAGGTGTATGCGTCAACCGGATAGGCACGGTTCAACGTTCGCGCCAGAGCGTCGTCGCCTCGAAGCCCGGGAGCGGCTGCACATCGGGGCGGCCGATGTGCTTCCACCGCGCCACCCACTGGCCGCCTGCGTCATAAAGCGGAACCGCGTAGAATCCCGAGGCGAGCAGCCTGTCCTCAGCCCGAACGGCTGCGACGAAGTCGTCCCGGTCCCTGGCGTCCAGCATGGACTTGATGGCGGCGTCGACGGCTGGATCCGCAATGCCCGGATAGTTGCGCGTCCCCTCGACGGTGCGTCCCTCCGACCCGAAATAGAGCATCTGCTCATTGCCGGGTGATAGTGAGTTGGACCATGTCGCCGGGATCATGTCATAGTCGTAGCTGGTCTGGAGAGCCGAGAATTGCGCGGGATCGACGATCCGCACCTCCGCCTTGATGCCGATGGCCTTGAGTGTGCGCTGGTAGTGCAGCGCGATCTTCTCATGGTCACGGGTCTGCCCGGTGATGGTGAAGGCGAAGGGTTCTCCCGCGGCATTGACGAGGCCCTGGTCGCCAACGGTCCATCCCGCCTCTGCGAGAAGGTCCACCGCCTTGCGCAGCATCTTCCGGTCGCGGCCGGACCCGTCGCTCACCGGAAGCCGGTAGCTGCCGTCGATGAAGTCCGGCCTCAGCCGGTTGGCGGCATCGCCAAGCACGGCGCGCTCACGCTCGTCCATGGGCCTTGCTTCGGAGGAAAGTTCCGAGCCCCCGAAAAACCCGTAGATGCGCCGGTAGGAATTGGTGAAGAGATTGGCATTGGCCCATTCGAAGTCGAACGCCATGGTCAGCGCTTCTCGAACGCGCGGATCCTCAAAAATCTTGCGCCTTGTGTTGAAGGCCAAGGCCGCCGCCGGTGCGGGGGTTTTCTGCTCGATCTTCTCGCGGATGATCTTTCCGTCCTTGGCGGCGGGGAAATCATAGCCGGTGTTCCATCGCACCGGATCCGTCTCGATCCGGACATCGGCGAGGCCTGATTTGAAGGCTTCGAAGGCTGCGTTGGCGTCGAGGTAATAGTCGAAGCGCACTTCGTCGAAATTCCACAGGCCTTTCTGGAGGGCAAGGTCCTTGCCCCAGTAATCCGGGTTCCTGCGGTAGATGATGGTCTCCCCGGCCTTGATCTCTCCCATCACATAGGGACCGGAGCCAACGAGCGGATCAAGCGTGGTCGCCGCGAAATCCTTGCCCTGCCAGAAGGCCTTTGAGAGCACCGGCATGAGGCCGATGATGAGCGGCAGTTCACGGTCGCCCGAGTCCTGCGTCAGCGAGATGGTGCGCTCGTCGGGCGTCTCGATGCGCTTGATCTTTCCGTAGTAGTTCCGGTAGTTCGGACGCCCGCTGTCGCGCAACGTCTCCAGCGAGAAGACGATGTCTGCCGCGGTGACGGGTGTTCCATCGGAAAATTTCGCCTCTGGCCGCAGCTTGAAGGTGAATGTCTGCCGGTCGTCGGAGACCTCAATCGATTCCGCCAGCAGTCCGTAGAGCGAGAAGGGCTCCGCCCAGTTCCGCCCCAGCAGGCTTTCGAATACGTAGGACCTGACGCCTGCCGCGGCCAAACCCTTGACGATGAAGGGGTTCACGCTGTCGAAGGACCCTGTCACTGCCTGACGAAGCTGGCCGCCCTTGGGCGCATCGGGGTTGGCATAGGGCAAATGTGCAAAGCCCTGCGGCAGTGCCGGTTCGCCATGCATCGCTATGCCGTGCAAGGGTTGCGCGGACGCGGCGGACGTCAGAAGAAGCAGTGCGGCGGCCAGGAAGGGCGCAAGACGTGTCGGTTTCATGGTGCCTCGCTGTCAGTTCTTGATTGAAAGCCCTCCCCAGGACGGGGAGGGCGGCAGATGCATCAGCCTACCAGAATGTTCTGGAACTGCCATGGATCCCGCTTGTCGAGGTCCGGCGAAAACAGTTCGAGCACGGAGTCCAGCGGCGTCCAGTCGGTGAAGTAGCCGCGCACCGGGCCCAAATAGGGGGCCTGGATCTCCATGCAGCGCCGGTAGTCCATCTCGTCGGTCTCGACGATGCCGGAAGTGGGGTTCTCGATGGCCCAGATCATGCCTGCCAGCACGGCGGATGTCACCTGCAGGCCCGTGGCGCTCTGGTAGGGCGCAAGCTTGCGCGCCTCCTCGATCGAGAGCTGCGAGCCGAACCAGTAGGCGTTCTTCTTGTGGCCATAAAGCAGCACACCCAGCTCGTCGCGCCCGTCGGCAATCTCGCTCTCGTCCAGTACATAGGCGTGCTTCAGGCGCTTGCCGCCATTGCCCAGCATTTCATGCCAGGAGAGCACGGCATCGTTGGACGGGTGATAGGCATAGTGGCAAGTCGGGCGGTAGGTAACCTTGCGGCCCTCGCGCACGGTGTAGAAATCGGAGATCGAGATCGCCTCGTTGTGCGTCACCAGGAAGCCGAAATGCGCGCCCTCGCTGGGGGTCCATGTGCGCACCCGCGTGTCGGCGCCGGGGGTTTCAATGAAGATTGCCGCGCCACAGCCGGTCTTGTGGCGCTTGCCCTTGGGTGGCAGCTTCTTCTCATGCGTGCCCCAGCCGAGTTCGGCTGGTTGCAACCCTTCCGAAATGAAACCTTCCACCGACCAGGTGTTGACGAAGGTGCCGAAGGGCTTGGGCTTCTTGGTGCGCTGCGTATCGCGCTCGGCGATGTGGATGCCCTTGACGCCAAGCCGCTTCATCAGTTTTGCCCAGCCGTCGCGCGTCTTGGGCTCGGCCACCTTGGTCTTCGTTGCCGCAGCGATATCCATCAGCGCCTTCTTCACCAACCATGAGACCATGCCGGGGTTTGCCCCGCAGCAAGACACGGCCGTGGGGCCGGGGCCCAATTCGCGCTTCAGTGCCAGCAGTTTCTCACGCAGGCGGTAGTTGGTGCGGTCGGCCTGGGGCGCTTTGGTATTGTAGTAGAAGCCTGGCCAAGGCTCGATCACGGTGTCGATGTAGAGCGCACCGGTCTCACGGGCCAGCCGCATGATGTCGAGGCTGCCGACATCGACCGAGAGGTTCACGATGAAGGCAGGGCCGGGGCCGGCGGTGAGCAAGGGCTTCAGCACCTGCCGGTGGTTCTTGGCGGTAATCGCCGCCTTGATGAACGTGGCGCCCTGCTTTTCGGCAAGCTGGCTCGTCGACGCGTCGGGATCGATGACCGTGATCTGCTGCGGGTTGCATTTGATGTGGCGCAGGATCAGCGGCAGTGTGCCCCGTCCGATCGAGCCGAAGCCGATCATCACGATGGGGCCGTTCCAGGCGGCGTGTATGGGCCAGTTTGTCATTTCATCGGAACTCCTGTGTTTGAAATCGAGATCTGTGGATATATCGTTTGGTCAACTGCTTGCACAGAAAAATATGTCGCGCGTGCAACGCTGACGGTCAATGTTCCGGATTGGCCGTGCCGCTGGGGTTGGATTGCGCGAATTTCCAGCGCTCCCAGTTTACCCGCGCCAGCTTGTAGGCATCGATGACGGACATGCCATAGATGAAGATGCCGCCCACGTGCCGCGCGAACATGCTTGCCGTTTCGGGCATCAGCCGAAGGCTGACCCAGCCCAGCACGATGGTGAAGAACAGGAACATCAGCCCGCGCTGCGGCTTGCCCTGGATCACGTGCCCCGCACCGGGCACCAGAACCGCAGCTGCAAGCACGATGTAGGGGTTGAGGGGCTTCTGTGTCATGACTGCTGATCGTGCCATGTCAGGATGTCCTGCCGCAAGTCCAGCAGGCGTTCGATGCCCTGGGAAAGCATCTGCGGGTTCACGGTGGCGCCGCCGAAATCGGCCTGGCGGAACACGCCGTAGCGCGCGCGGTCGGCCTCGGCCAGCAGCAACACCAGGCGAAGGCCCTTGGGCGTGATCAGCAATTCCTTGCCGCGCCGGTCCTCCAGCGGCCCGATGTGGCGGGCCACGAGATCGAAGGGCAATGGCGGCTCTGGCTTGTCGCTTCGCACCACGAGGTGTGCGGGAAAGCCGGACGGTGCTTCGAGTGTGAAGGGCAGAAGATCGAAGTTGGAAAAACTCGTGGGGCCCGCTGGGCGCATCATCAGATCGAGGGTTGCGGAGATGGGAAGCGGGCCGGGCAGGGTGATCATCAGCCACAGCCCCGGCAGCTTTCGCACTGCCAGCGTATCGGCCAGCGCCGTGACGCGTAACTCATGGCCGCGGTAGGTGCCGGTGAGAAGGTAGGTGCCCGCCGTCTCTCCCGCTTTGGCTGACGCATTATCGAGCACGGGCATGGCCTCGCGGAACAGCCGTTCTGGCTCTGCCCGGCGCGCCGCTTCAGCCCTTAGGAAATGGCGGACTAGCAGTAACGCGAGAAGTACTGCGAGCAGGAGGCCGAGGATGGTTTGCCACATGGTCAGTTACGGGTGCCCAGCAAGGAAAAGGCCCGCCTCGTGACGAGGCGGGCCGCGGTGAGGGTGTTGAGGCTCAATAACCCTGCGGCTTCGGCCAGGGCATGGTGAACTGGTCGCCGCGCCGCACATAGCGGTAGCGGTAGAAATGGAACCACAGCGACATGATGATGTAGAACACCACCATGGCGGTGAGCTGCGCGCCATAGCCTAAGAAGATCGCGAAGTAGGTTACCACGCAGAGCAGGAACAGCACGATGGCCGGCAGCGGGTGGAAGGGGTGGGTATACCCCCGCTGGATCGTGCCCAGCGGCCACTTGTTGCGGAACATCATGATGTTGATGCTCATGAAGGTGTACTGCAGCACGCCCGACAGGATCGAGAAGGTGATCGCCTGGCCGAGATTGGCGATGAAGGCGAAGGCAAGCGCTATCGGCACCAGGAAGATGATCGACCGGTAGGGCGTGCGGTACTTGGGGTGCACCGCCGAGAACCAAGACGGCAGGTAGCGGTCCCGGCCCAGCGAGAACCAGGCGCGCGCTGCATCGTTGATGCAGCCATTGGCCGAGGCGAAGGCCGCGAGGATCGTGGCGACGAACATCATCGTCTCGAGCAGGGGGCTTCCGGTCAGCTTGCCGGCGTCCAGCAGCGGGTAATAGGTGAACCCAAGATACTGCCAGGGCATCAGCGAGGCGCAGATGTACCAGGTGAGCGAGGCGCCGATCAGCAGCGTGATCATGCCCGCCATGGTGCCATAGGGCAGCGAGCGCGGGGGCGAGCGGACTTCTTCCGCCGCCTGCGTCGTGCCCTCGATGCCGAGATAGAACCAGATGCCCCAATGGAAGGCGGCGATGACGCCGATCCAGCCATAGGGCAGGGCGTTCTCCGGCGTCACCATCTCGTTGAGCTTCAGGATCGTTCCCTGGCTCCACGGCTGCACCGAGAAGAACAGCACGATGATGGCGGCATAGGCGATGGCGGTGATGACGAAGTTCACGTTCAGCGTCATCAGCACGCCGCGGTAGTTGAGAGCGGCGAGCCCGATGATGACCGTGGCGATGATGCCCTTGTAGTGCCAGTCCCCGAAGCCTTCGCCCGCATAGGCCTTGATCGTGTCGGCGATCAGGATGGCGTTTGACACTTCGAGCATGGTGTAGGCGAAGACGAGGTAGAGGGCCACGTTGAAGGCCATCAATGGCCCCACGATGTGCTTGGCCTGGGCATATTGCCCGCCGGCCGCGGCGACCGTGGAGGTGACCTCCGAGTCGATCATGGCGACCGAGGTGTAGAGAAGCCCGATCACCCAGCAGATGATCAGTGCGGCGAGTGTACCGCCCTTGTCGGCGGCGAAGTTCCAGCCCGTGTATTCGCCCACGAGCACGATGCCGACACCCAATGCCCAGACATGGCCGGGGCCGAGGATGCGCAGCAGGGAGACGCGCTGGACGCTGTTGGAAGAAGAGGTGCTTTTGCTTGACATGTCTTTCCCCTTACACCCTGTGCTTTTCCTGGACGGCTTCGATCTCGCCCTCGCGGGACGAGGTCAGCACATCCTCGGAATAGGTCGTATCGACCCGGAACCAGTCATAGAGCATCCACAGCACCAGGGCGGCGGAGAAGGCCCAACCAATGTTGGCGATGGTGATCCACATGGCTGTTACCCCTTCCTGTTCTTGCTGTTGAACTTCTCGTCGATCACGTCCCGGTATTCCTTGTCCGAGGCCTTGAAGAGGAAGATGAAGTAACCTGCGATCACGATGGTCAGGATGATGAGCTGCATCCAGTCGATGGTGTAGTCGAACTTGTTCTGGATGATGTCATGGGCGGCCGCGGCATCAGCAAAACCGAGCTTTACCCACTGCTCGACCTGGGCAGGGGTCTGCCCGAGGGCTTCCCAGGTCGGGTTCTCGATCTTCTCGATGGCGCGCGAGACGCCTGCCCAGCCTGCCTGCAGCGGCAGCCAGAGGGCGAGGAAGATCGCGGCCACGACGAAGATGATGTCGACCCACTGCATGAACTTGCTTTGTTCGGGGGGCGTGTACTTGGCCATGGCTCAGCGCTCCTTCTTCATGGTGTCAAGGTGCTGAATGTCGAGGGAGTAGATGAAGCGCTTGTCCTCGGCATAGTGGCGCAGCATGGCGGCCATTGAGGCGGTGTTGAAGATCAGCACGGCGGCTGCCGCGATGACCACGACGATGCGCACCCCCGGGTCGGGAATGTGCGGCCAAGACATAAAGAGCACGAACAGGATGACCACCCAAAGGGCGGCAACGAAGAACCACGCACCTCGCCTGTCGGCCTGGTACATGGCCTCAATACGATTATCGAGGTCAGACATCGGTTTTCTCCCACTGGCCAGCCATTCTTCCCCGCAGCGGGCCGGGCCATCCCCATGAGTCGTTTGCTGCGAAGCAACTTTATTTTCCCGTAGGAAACTCCCGGCCCGGTGTTATGTCAAGAAAAACGACGCATGCCGCTGCGTCAGTCGAGCTCTCTACGGATGTTGGCCAGTCACCTGTTGCCAGCGCCCCCCGCGGGGAGATAGTGAGCGGCTGAAACGATTCGGGAACAAGAATGGCCAAGCCAGCCAAATCCGCCAGCCTCTTCGACGATCTCCCCGCCGCCGCGAAGCCCGCAGCACCCAAGCCTTCCGCCAAATCGCGGGGCGAGGAGAGTTATACCGCCGCCGATATCGAGGTGCTCGAAGGCCTTGAACCCGTCCGCCGCCGCCCCGGCATGTATATCGGCGGCACGGACGAGAAGGCCCTACACCACCTCTTCGCCGAAGTGCTCGACAACGCCATGGACGAGGCCGTGGCGGGCCACGCCACCTGGATTGACGTCAGCTACACGGCGGATGGCTATCTCTCCGTCATTGACAATGGCCGCGGCATCCCGGTCGATCCCCACCCCAAGTTCAAGGACAAGTCCGCCCTCGAAGTGATCATGACGACGCTGCACGCGGGCGGCAAGTTCGACTCCGGTGCTTATGAAACCTCGGGCGGCCTCCACGGCGTGGGCGTCTCGGTGGTGAACGCGCTTTCCGACCATGTGGTGGTCGAGGTGGCGCGCGGCCAGCAGCTCTACCGGCAGGAATTCCGGCGCGGCAAGCCCACGGGCCCCATCCAGAACCTCGGCAAGGTCTCAGGCAGGCGCGGCACCAAGGTGTCCTTCCACCCGGATGAGCAGATATTCGGCAAGGGCAACACCAGCTTCCTCGCCGCGCGGCTCTACAAGATGTCGCGGTCCAAATCCTACCTTTTCGGCGGCGTCGAGATCCGCTGGTCCTGCGATCCCTCCCTCATCAAGGACAAGGACACGCCGGAAAAGGCCGTCCTGCACTTCCCCGGCGGCCTGAAGGACTTCCTGGCCGAGCGGCTGGAAGGCACCACCCGCGTGGTGGACGAGATCTTCGCAGGCCGCGTTGAAAAAGAAGGAAGCCACGGCACGGTGGAATGGGCGGTGGCATGGTTCGGCGGGGAAGATGGCTTCTCCTCGTCCTACTGCAACACCATTCCCACGCCTGAAGGCGGCACGCATGAGCAGGGCTTGCGCACCGCGCTCACCAAGGCGCTGCGCAATTACGCCGAGATGACGCAGAACAAGCGCGCAGCCCTCATCACCGCGGATGACGTGATGACCTCGTCCGGCGCGCTCCTCTCCGTCTTCATCCGCGAGCCGGAGTTCCAGGGCCAGACCAAGGACAAGCTCGCCACGGTGGAGGCCATGCGCATCGTGGAAAATGCCGTGCGCGACCATTTCGACCACTGGCTCACCGGACATCCCGCCCAGGCCGACCGGCTGCTCAACTTCATCATCGAGCGCGCCGAAGAGCGGATCCGCCGCCGCCAGGAAAAGGACGTTTCCCGCAAGACGGCGGTCCGGAAGCTCCGCCTTCCCGGCAAGCTCGCCGATTGCTCCGCCACGCAGAAGGAGGGCTCCGAACTCTTCATCGTCGAGGGCGACTCGGCCGGCGGCTCCGCCAAGCAGGCCCGCAATCGTGAGACGCAGGCCGTTCTTCCCCTGCGCGGCAAGATCCTGAACGTGGCGTCTGCCACCAAGGACAAGCTGGCCGGCAACCAGCAGCTCACCGATCTCGTCCAGGCACTGGGTGCTGGCACCGGCTCATCCTACCGGGAGGATGACCTGCGCTACGACAAGATCATCATCATGACCGATGCCGACGTCGACGGCGCCCACATCGCCTCACTGCTCATGACCTTCTTCTACCGCCAGATGCCGCTCTTGATCGACCAGGGCCACCTCTATCTGGCCGTGCCGCCTCTCTACAAGCTGGCCCAGGGCCCCAAGGTCGCCTACGCCCGCGACGAGAAGCACCGCCAGGAACTGCTGCGCACTGAATTGTCAGGCCGCGGCAAGGTGGAGGTGAGCCGCTTCAAGGGCCTCGGCGAAATGCTCCCCGCCCAGCTGAAGGAAACGACGATGGACCCCAGGAAGCGTCATCTCCTCCGGGTGACATTGGAAGACGCCGCCCGCGCGGCGACCGCCAGAACGGTCGAACAGCTCATGGGCAACAAGCCCGAGGAGCGGTTCAACTTCATCTCGGAACGGGCGGAGTTCGTGAGCGAAGAGGGGCTGGACATCTAACTCGGTCAGCGCCGTCCACCACCCTCCAGCGCCGTCACCCCAGCGAAAGCTGGGGTCCAGCTTTGGACGGCAACCACGCGGAAAGAAAGCCGGATTCCGGCCTTTGCCGGACTGACGGCAGAATGTGGGGAGTGCGATCATCCCCACCCCCTGTGATCGGGGTGGGCCGTCGCGGTCCAAACGTCATTTCGAGCCTGTCCACGGGGACATCGACGGCTTGACGGGCTTTCACTATCATCTTTCCATGCAGGCCGTGGCGTATCAGAATGGCGTGTGAATCAGCGGAACCTTGAAGCGCGGAACGGAGGAAGGATCGGGAATG
>CAIYXE010000106.1 GCA_903930095.1 uncultured Hyphomicrobiales bacterium | reverse complement strand
CGCATAGGCGTCCGACAGCTTGAAGCCGTCGGCATCAGCCTTCACCTTCGCCTTGTCGAAGTTGTTTGCGGCGTCGATGTAGTCGTTCTTCACCACGTCCTCGAGCTTGAAGTCGCCCTGGATCTGGCCGATCTCGCGGCCCACATCGAAGAACTGCTGCCAGCTCGATGCGAGGTGATAACCCCACTTCTGTTCGCGTTCATCCCAGCGGCCGGCAAAGACGTTGGCGAGCTGCATCTGGGACTCGACGGCGATGTCCGGCGTCATCTGGGAGCCCAGTGCCGGGAACTGCTCCATCACGATCTGTGTTGCAGCCCGCGGGTTGTCGCGCCCGAATTCGAGGCCCATGGCCCAGCCGCGGAAGTAACGCTCGTAGAGGTCTTTCTTCGCAGCGTCATCAAAGTCCGACTTGCGGATGACGAAGCTGTTGGCGGGAAGCTTCGAGAAGTCACGGCCGAGCCAGTAATCGAAGTCGAGACCCTGGCCCTTCCACTGGGCGCGCAGACCTTCCCACGAAAGGGCGGCATCACCCTGGCCGGACATCAGTGCCGTGCCCCAGGTCGGCCAGCCCGCGTCCACATATTTGATCTTGGTGACATCGACGCCCGCGGCCTTCAGCATGGGATCGCAGATTGACTGCCATCCGGCGGAGCCCAGCACCACCGTCTTGCCCTCCAGCGCCGTCAGGCTTTCCGGTCTTTCGCCCTTGCGGAAAGCGAAGGAGAAGACGTCGCCGCCACCCATGTGGAACACCGAGACGATCGGCATGCCCTGCGCGAGGCCCAGCGAGAAGACGCCGGGAGAGGGATAGCCCACATCCGCCTGGTTCTGGTCGACGAGCTTGACCGTTGCCGTCGCATCCGACGGGCCCGGTTCGAGACTTGTCTCGATGTCGCCGAAGTAGCCGAGCTTCTTGGCGACCCAATAGGGATAGTCGTCCAGCACCTCGACCGTGCCGCGCGGGCTGACCCAGCGCACAACCTCGGCAGCATTGGCTTGCCGGGTGCCGCCAAAGCCGCCGAACGCCGTTGCCGTAACGCCAGCGGCGGTAAGTGTCAGCAGCCGGCGGCGTCCAATCGTCAAATGTCCAATCATGAGTGTTTCCTCCTCCGTCTCGTGGACCGTTTTTCCGGGTGTCGTTGCATGAAAGCCCCCTCCCGGTTCAGGCTTCCCAGCTGGCCCATTTCTTTCCGAGCCAGAAGAAAAACACGTAGATCGATATGCCGAGGATCGCGAGGATCAGGATGATGGCGAAGAACTGCGGCATACGGATCAGCGCGGAATAGTAAGTGAGCCGGTTACCGAGGCCCTCCGCCCCGCCCACCATCTCCGCGCCGATGGTGGTGAGCAGGCCGAAGATGGAACCGACCATGAGCCCGACGATGATCATCGGCATGGCCATTGGAATGCGGATCTTGGTGAAGATCTGGAAGGTGCTGGCGCCGAACGACCGGGCCAGCGCGATCTTGGCGAGGTCGACGCGCCGGAAGCCCGTTGCCGCATTGATCATCACCATGGGCCCCGAGGCCAGCGCCACGGCGATGATGCGCGGCTCGCTGCCAAAGCCGAAGCGCAGGATCAGGAGTGGCACAAGCGCCAGCATGGGCGTCGTCACAAGTAGCAAGATGTAGGGCGTCACAACCTTCTCAACGAAAGGAAACTGCGTGATCACCGCAGCCAGCACGAAGCCGATGGAGGCGCCGATGGCGAAGCCGATGAAGAGTTCCTTGAGCGTGATGAGCAGATGTGGCCAGAGATTGGGGAACTCCGTCACCAGCGCAATGGCGATCTGGCTCGGCCGTGGCAGCACGTATTGCGGCACATTGAAAGCATAGATCAGGAATTCGCTGCCGCCGATGATGATGACGGCTACGAGGATGATGACGAAGGTCTCCAGCTTGGTACGGTGGTCGCCCATGCTGAATGAGGCTCCGGAAAGGCCAACATTGCCGCCTGGACCCTGCTTCTTGTTGAATTCCGGAATCTTGTCTCCAAGCGTCTTGTCCACCGCTGTTGCCTCCTGATGCCGCCGATTACGTGATGGCCACGCGCGGGCCGCCCGCGCCGCGCCCATGCTGGATGCGGGACTTGATTTCGAGAACGCGCTTTATGAAGTCAGGCTCCGTCTGGATCTCGATGGAGCGCGGACGGGGAATGTCGATGTCATAGATCTCCGCGATCCGGCCGGGCCGTGCCGACATCACCGCCACACGGTCTGCCAGGAAGATCGCCTCGGCGATGGAGTGGGTGACAAAGGCGATGGTCTTGCGCGTCTCCATCCAGATTTCCTGGATCAGCAGGTTCATCTCGTCGCGCGTGAAAGCATCCAGCGCACCGAAGGGCTCATCCATAAGCAGCACAGATGGGTTGACGGAGAGGCTGCGCACAATCGAGGCGCGCTGCTGCATGCCACCGGAGAGTTCGCGCGGCATCTTGTTCTCGAAACCGGTGAGACCCACCCGGTCGAGCAACCGCGCGATCAGCGCGCGGTCAGGCGGCTTGCGCTTGAGTTCGAAGGGCAATTCGATGTTCTTTGCCAGGTTGCGCCACGGTAGCAGGTTGGCATCCTGGAAAATCATCGCGATTTCCGGATGTGGCTTGACGATTGGTTCATTGCCCAACCGGATATCGCCCGATGTGAGTGAATGAAGCCCCGCCATGGACCAGAGCAGCGTGGTCTTGCCGCAACCCGAAGGCCCGAGGATGCAGAGGAACTCACCCTCGCGCACGTCGAGGGAGACGTTATCGAGTGCGTGCACGCCACCGCTACGGGTCTCGTAGACCTTCGTGGCGTTGCGGATGGCCATCTTGGTCTTCGGCGTTTTTCCGGGTGCTCCGGCAGCCACAGTGCTTTCTGTCATCGACACGCCAATCCGTCCCTCAATCTTCTGCGTGATCCGCATGGCCGGAAGCACGCCACGTCATCGGGGGTGACCCGATATCATGAAATGATGTTACAAAAATGCGGGGTGTGCAATAGGCATCTTGTGAGGTGCGCACGTCATCGCAGCCGGGATCGCAGCACAGGAATGCTTATGAGATTGGGTTTTTTTGCAGTGCGGAATGCTGCGGCTGCGAAACCAATTGCTTTGCATCCATGCAGATGCCGTTGCTCGAAGGCGTAATCTGTGTAATTTTATTTCAGTTCTGAAGGGCTCAGAGGGGTAATCCAGAGTTGAACGACGCCAAGCCGTCCAAACTGCCGAAGGGCCGGCTGCGCAAGCCGGCGGCGATCGACATCGTCTCGCGGCTTGAGCGGGTCGATGCCAGCCTGTCTCCGGCGGAGCGGCGGGTCGCTGACATCGTGACGGCGGATTACGAAATGGCCACGCGCATGACGATCGCCGAACTCGCCGCGCGCGCCGAGGTGAGTCAACCGACGGTCACCCGCTTCTGCCGCACGCTGGGCTGCGCCTCCTTTTCTGAGTTCAAGATCAGCCTCGCCACAACACTCACCGTCGCTGCCGTCTATCTCCGGTCGGAGCGGGTATTCGATGACGATGCGGGCCAACTCGCCCACACCGTGATGATGCGTGCTGCAGGTGCCGTGCGCGAATGCCTTGACCAGCTCGATACCGCCGCCGTGGGCCAGGCCATCGATGCCCTGGCGGCCAGTCAGCGCATCGACATCTACGGCCAGGGCGGCGGTTCCGCGGCGCTGGCTGAGGATGCCAAGCTGCGGCTCTTCCGCCTCGGCCTTCCCGTATCTGCCTATCAGGACGGCCACCAGCAGCGCATGTCGGCGGCAACGCTGCGGCCGGGTGACGGGGTGCTGGCCATCTCGAACAGTGGCCGGTCCAAGCCCGTCGTCGAGGCGGTGGAGATCGCACGGTCTTTTGGCGCAAAGACGGTGGCGATCACGCGGCCCGGCACGCCGCTGGCCATGGCTGCCGACATCGCCATCCTCGTCACCATCGCGGAGGGGACGGACGTCAAGATGCCCACCCCCTCGCGCTATGCCCACATGGCGGTGATCGATACGCTGGCCGCCGGGATTGCGAAGAAGATGGGCGACCGCTCGCGTGATGCGCTGCGGCGCGTGCGCTATACGCTGGCCCGCATTGGCGTTGCAATCCCCACGCCCAGCACCGACCCTACACCGCTCATGCCGAAACAGGACACGGAGGAGTGAGGCCATGCCAGCCTATGATGCCGTATTCCGGGACGCGCTGATCTTCGACGGAACGGGCGCTGCGCCCCGCCGGGCCAGTCTCGCCATCACCGGAGATCGCATCGCCGCGGTCGGCAGCATTTCCCCGCATGAGGGGAAGGAAGTGGTGGAAGCCGGCCATCTGGCGCTGGCACCCGGCTTCATTGACGCTCACACACATGATGACCGCATCGTGCTCGATGCGCCGGAAATGCTGCCCAAGATCAGCCAGGGTGTCACAACCGTGGTCACCGGCAATTGTGGCATATCGCTGGCGCCTGCGGTGTTCCAAGGCGATCCGCCGCCGCCGATGAACCTGCTGGGCGGTGCGGAAGCCTATGCCTTTCGCGACTTCGCCGCCTATGCGGCAGCCCTCCGGGCGGCGGCACCTGCCGTCAATGTGGCAGCCCTGATCGGCCATTCGGCGCTCCGCCTTGCCACCATGGCGGATATCCGGCGCAAGGCGGATGAGGATGAAATCAGCCGCATGAAGTCCATGGCGGCAGAAGCCATGGCGAATGG
>CAIYXE010000105.1 GCA_903930095.1 uncultured Hyphomicrobiales bacterium | reverse complement strand
TGTGACGCTGCCGGCTGGCACGGAAATGGTGATGCCCGGCGACAACATCTCGTTTGACGTCGAGCTGATCACGCCGATCGCCATGGAGGAGAAGCTGCGCTTCGCCATCCGTGAAGGCGGCCGCACCGTCGGTGCCGGCGTCGTCGCCAAGATCACAGACTAAGGGCGGACACAGACATGCAACGTCAGAACATCCGCATCCGCCTCAAGGCCTTCGATCATCGCATTCTCGATTCGTCGACGCGCGAGATCGTCAACACGGCCAAGAGGACGGGCGCGCAGGTGAGGGGCCCGGTGCCCCTTCCGACCCGGATCGAGCGTTTCACCGTGAACCGCTCGCCCCACGTCGACAAGAAGAGCCGTGAGCAGTTCGAAATGCGGACTCACCGCCGCCTGCTCGATATCGTCGATCCGACCCCGCAGACCGTCGATGCTTTGATGAAGCTCGATCTGGCCGCCGGTGTCGATGTTGAAATCAAGCTCTGAGTTCAGAGCTTTGAAGGAGTGAAGCGATGCGTTCTGGTCTCATCGCACAGAAGCTGGGCATGACCCGCATCTACACGGAAGAGGGCGTTGTTGTGCCCGTGACCGTGTTGAAGGTCGATAACTGTCAGGTCGTCGCGCAGAAGACGAGCGACAAGGACGGTTATACTGCGCTGCAGCTTGGTGCTGGCATCCCGAAGATCAAGCGGCTGACGAAGGCCGAGCGGGGCCACTTTGCCGTGGCCAAGGTCGAGCCGAAGCGGAAGCTCAAGGAGTTCCGCGTGTCTCCCGACAATGTGATCCCTGTCGGTGCTGAAATCACTGTCGAGCACTTCGTGCCTGGCCAGTTCGTTGATGTCACCGCGACTTCGATGGGCAAGGGTTTTGCCGGCGGCATGAAGCGCTGGAACTTCGCTGGTCTTCGCGCAACGCACGGCGTGTCGGTGAGCCATCGTTCGATCGGCTCCACCGGTAACCGTCAGGATCCTGGCAAGGTATTCAAGAACAAGAAGATGCCTGGCCACCTCGGCGCCGAAACGGTGACGACGCAGAACATCGTCGTTGTGAAGACGGACCTCGGCCGCGGCCTGATCATGGTCAAGGGCTCGGTTCCGGGCGTCAAGGGTGCGTGGGTTTCGGTTCGCGATGCGGTGAAGCGCAAGCTTCCCGACACAGCGCCAAAGCCTGGCGCGTTCAAGCTTCCCGAAGCCGCCGCGGCTCCGGCAGCAGAGTAAGGATTGACGGACATGAAAGCCGACATTCACACCATTGAGGCGAATACGGCGGGGAGTATCGATCTCCCCGACCATATCTTCGGTCTCGAGCCGCGCGCCGACATCATCCACCGCGTGATCCAGTGGCAGCTCAACAAGCGCCAGCAGGGCACGCACCAGGCGAAGTCGCGTGGCGAGATTTCCCGCACCACCAAGAAGCTCGGTCCCCAGAAGGGTTCGGGCGGCGCCCGCCACGGCTCGCGCAAGTCCGGCATCTTTGTCGGCGGCGGCAAGGCCTTCGGCCCGCGCTTCCGCAGCCACGAGACCTCGCTGAACAAGAAGATCCGCGCGCTCGGCCTTCGCCATGCGCTCTCGGCCAAGGTGAAGGACCAGTCGCTGGTTATCCTTGACCAGGCGGCCTCAGACGGCAAGACCAAGACGCTGGTCAATGCCTTTGAGAAGCTCGGTCTTGCCAACGCGCTGATCATCGACGGCTCGAACGTGAACGAGAGCTTCGCCAAGGCAG
>CAIYXE010000104.1 GCA_903930095.1 uncultured Hyphomicrobiales bacterium | reverse complement strand
TGTGACGCTGCCGGCTGGCACGGAAATGGTGATGCCCGGCGACAACATCTCGTTTGACGTCGAGCTGATCACGCCGATCGCCATGGAGGAGAAGCTGCGCTTCGCCATCCGTGAAGGCGGCCGCACCGTCGGTGCCGGCGTGGTTGCGAAGATCACGGACTAAGCTTTAAATGGTGGGGCGGGCCCATTAAATGATGGGTTCGCCGCGCCGATAGGGGTATAGCTCAGTTGGTAGAGCGGCGGTCTCCAAAACCGCAGGTCGAGGGTTCGAGCCCTTCTGCCCCTGCCAGATTCTAGGACACACACGTGGCAAAGACCAACCCGTTCGAGTTTCTACAGCAGGTCCGCGAGGAGGCCGCCAAGGTGACTTGGCCCACCCGGCGCGAGACCATGATCTCGACCGTGATGGTCTTCATCATGGTGACGATCGCGGCAATCTTCTTTCTGATCGTCGACTTCGTCCTGCACAGCGGTGTGCAGTGGCTTCTGGGCATTTCGGGTTAAGGCGGGCAAGTACAATGGCAAAGCGCTGGTACATCGTTCACGCCTACTCGAATTTCGAGAAGAAAGTGGCCGAATCGATCAAGGAACAGTCGGTCCAGAAAGGCCTGGGCGATCTGTTTGAGCAGGTGCTGGTGCCGACCGAAGAGGTCATCGAGGTTCGCCGTGGCCGCAAGATCAAGTCGGAGCGCCGCTTCTTCCCGGGCTATGTGCTGGTGAAGATGGAGCTGACCGACCAGGCCTTCCACCTGATCAAGAATACCCCTAAAGTAACGGGCTTCCTGGGTTCGGACTCGAAACCGATCCCGATCACGGATGCCGAGGCTTCGCGCATCCTGAACCAGGTGGCAGAGGGCGTCGAGCGCCCCAAGTCCACCGTCACCTTCGAGGTCGGCGAGCAGGTTCGCGTCGCCGATGGTCCTTTTGCTTCCTTCTCCGGCCAGGTAGAGGAAGTCGACGAAGAACGGTCGCGGCTCAAGGTGGCCGTGTCCATCTTCGGCAGGCCCACGCCTGTCGAACTCGAGTATGGTCAGGTCGAAAAGCTCCGCTGAGGGGCCTTTTTCCTGACTACCCGGTGGGAGGCCTTAAGCAAGCCGGACCACTAACCTCATTCAGCCGGGCCGTCCGGCGAGGGAAACAACATGGCTAAGAAAGTCGTCGGCTACATCAAGCTGCAAGTGCCGGCGGGACAGGCGAACCCGTCTCCGCCAATCGGCCCAGCTCTCGGTCAGCGCGGCCTCAACATCATGGAATTCTGCAAGGCCTTCAATGCTGCCACGCAGAAGATGGAGCCGGGACAGCCGGTTCCGGTGGTCATCACCGCCTTCCAGGACAAGTCCTTCACCTTCGAGATGAAGTCGCCGCCGGCGTCATACTTCCTCAAGAAGATCGCTGGCATCAAGTCCGGCTCCAAGGAGCCCGGCAAGGGCGCCTTTGTCGGCAAGGTCTCGATGGCCCAGTGCCGCGAGATCGCCGAACAGAAGCTCAAGGGCATGAACGCCCGCGACCTCGACGCGGCTGCGCGTGAAATTGCCGGCTCCGCCCGGTCCATGGGCCTTCAGGTGACGGAGTAAGACAATGGTAAAGCTCACGAAGCGCATCACCAAGAACACCCAGGGCATCGACCGGCAGAAGGTCTATGGCCTCGACGAGGCCGTCAAGCTCATCAAGGAGCGTGCCAACGCCAAGTTCAACGAGACGGTCGAGATCGCCATGAATCTCGGCGTCGACCCGCGCCACTCGGACCAGATGGTCCGCGGCGTGGTCAACCTGCCGAACGGCACAGGCCGCAATCTGCGCGTCGGCGTCTTCGCCAAGGGTGCGAAGGCCGAGGAGGCCAAGAAGGCCGGTGCTGAGGTTGTTGGCGCCGAGGATCTCTTCGAGATCGTCAATAAGGGCCAGATCGACTTCGACCGCTGCATCGCCACGCCTGACATGATGGGCCTCGTCGGCCGCCTCGGCAAGGTGCTCGGTCCCCGCGGCATGATGCCCAACCCCAAGGTCGGCACGGTCACCATGGATGTCGCTGGCGCCATCAAGGCCGCCAAGGGTGGCGCTGTGGAGTTCCGCGTCGAAAAGGCCGGCATCGTGCAGGCGGGCGTGGGCAAGGCCTCGTTCACCGACGAAGCCCTCAACCAGAACATCAAGGCCTTCGTGGACGCCGTCATCAAGGCGAAGCCCCCGGCGGCCAAGGGCACCTACGTCAAGAAATTGTCCATTTCTTCGTCCATGGGTCCTGGTCTCAAGCTCGACCTCTCGTCCGTCACGGGCGCAGGGGCCTAGGGCTATACACGTTTCTCCCCTGAAATCAGTAATGATTTCAAGGGAGTAGCCAGGGTTCCTCGAACTCTGGTTCTACCTGTCCGAGATTGCAGGCGCGGGAGTATCCCTCCCGCTTAAAAGCCCAGCCTGCATGAGATGGGTGTCAAAACGGAATGCGGATCCCCATTTGTGGGTTCCTAGTCGGTTTGGACCTCATGTACCCAGTCCCGGGAAACCGGGCAGGGGGACAGGCACGCAAGCGCCGCTGAAGCGCCCGCTGCCTTTCGTGCGGTTGGCGTCTTGAGCGGTTGGTCCAACGGCGGACGGGTGAAGAACCCTTCCGCCATAAAGGAGAGAGCAAGTGGAAAGAGCTGAAAAGAAAGAGCTCGTCGCGTCGCTCAACCAGGTGTTCAAGACCACCGGTGTGATCGTCGTGGCCCACAACAAGGGCCTTACTGTGAACCAGGTCAATGACCTGCGCAGCAAGATGGCCCAGGCGGGGGCGACCGTGAAGGTCGCCAAGAACCGTCTCGCAAAGCTTGCTCTTGATGGCACTGACGCAGCCGGGATCAAGGACCTCTTCGTGGGTCCGACCATGGTGGCTTATGCCGCCGATCCCGTCTCGGCTCCCAAGGTCGCGTCGGCCTTCGCCAAGGGGAACGACAAGTTCGTTGTCCTCGGCGGCGCGCTCGGCAAGACCGTGATGGATGCCAATGCGGTCAAGGCACTCGCCGATCTTCCCTCGCTTGACGAACTGCGGGGTAGGCTCATTGGTCTGATCCAGGCTCCGGCCACCAAGATTGCTGGTGTGCTTCAGGCTCCTGCCGGTCAGCTGGCGCGTGTGATGAACGCCTATGCCACCAAGGATCAGGCTGCTGGCTGAGACGCCACGCCATCAAGACAACCGTAACCAACCGACTATAGAAAGACACGCAAATGGCTGATCTCAGCAAGCTCGTCGAAGACCTCTCGGCCCTCACCGTTCTCGAGGCCGCTGAACTCTCCAAAATGCTCGAAGAGAAGTGGGGCGTTTCCGCCGCCGCTCCGGTGGCCATGGCCGCTGCTCCGGGTGCGGCCGCTGCCGCTCCGGTCGAGGAGAAGACGGAGTTCACCGTTGTCCTGGCATCTGCCGGCGACAAGAAGATCGAAGTGATCAAGGAAGTCCGCGCCATCACCGGCCTCGGCCTCAAGGAAGCCAAGGACCTCGTCGAAGGCGCTCCCAAGACCGTGAAGGAAGGCGTCAACAAGGCGGATTCCGAAGCGATGAAGAAGAAGCTCGAGGCCGTTGGCGCCAAGGTCGAGCTGAAGTAACGATTTTCCGGAGGCGTCCCGCCGGGGCGCCTCCGGGCCAGTCTCGCGCCGTCCGCGACGGCTTGCCGGTCTTCCTTTTCGAAAAGGGGGTCCGGCAAGCTGTCGATAATGCTTGTTCCAGAACGTCAAGGAAACCCAATGGCCGAAACACAGTCTGCTGCTAGCCGCAAACGCCTCCGCAAGTTCTTCGGCAAGAACATCGAAGTGGCCGAAATGCCGAACCTCATCGAGGTCCAGCGCGAAAGCTACGATCAGTTCCTGCAGATGAAGGAGCCGAAAGGCGGCCGGGTGGCCGAGGGCCTGCAGGCGGTGTTCAAGTCAGTGTTTCCGATTACCGACTTCTCCGGCCAGGCCATGCTGGAATTCGTGCGTTATGAGTTCGAGCAGCCGAAGTTCGACGTGGACGAGTGCCAGCAGCGCGGCATGACGTTTGCGGCACCCCTCAAGGTGACGCTGCGCCTGATCGTGTTCGAAATCGATCCGGACACCCAGTCGAAGTCGGTGAAGGACATCAAGGAGCAGGACGTCTACATGGGCGACATGCCGCTCATGACGGCCAACGGCACCTTCGTGGTCAACGGCACCGAGCGCGTGATCGTGTCCCAGATGCACCGTTCGCCCGGCGTCTTCTTCGATCATGACAAGGGCAAGACGCACTCGTCCGGCAAGCTGCTGTTCGCCGCGCGCATCATTCCCTATCGCGGTTCCTGGCTCGACTTCGAGTTCGACGCCAAGGACATCATCTATGCCCGCATCGACCGCCGCCGCAAGCTGCCGATCACCACGCTGCTCTATTCGCTGGGCCTCGATTCCGAGCAGATCCTCCACACATTCTACAAGACCGTCACCTACAAGCTGACGAAGAATGGCTGGAAGACGCCGTTTGACGCGCAGCGCTTCAAGGGCATCAAGCCCTCGGTTGACCTGATCGACGCCAAGACGGGGCAGGTTGTGGTCGAGGCTGGCAAGAAGATCACGCCGCGCCTGGCCCGCAAGATCGCTGAGGACGGCGTGAAGGACCTGCTCGTACAGGACGCCGAGCTTCACGGCCTCTACCTCGCCGACGAACTCGTCAACGAGAAGAACGGCGAGATCTATGCCGAGGCTGGTGACGAGATCAGCGAGAAGTCGCTGAACGCGCTGAAGGATGCCGGTTTCGCCGAGCTCCGCCTGCTCGACATCGACCACATCAACAACGGCCCCTACATCCGCAACACGCTGAAGGCCGACAAGGTCGAGACCTATGAGCAGGCGCTGGTCGAAATCTACCGCGTGATGCGCCCCGGCGAGCCGCCGACGCGTGAGACGGCCGAAGCCCTGTTCAACGGTCTGTTCTTCGACCAGGAGCGCTATGACCTGTCGGCGGTCGGCCGCGTGAAGATGAACATGCGCCTCGAGCTGGACGTGCCGGACTCCATGCGCGTGCTGCGCCGGGAAGACATCATCTCGGTCATCCAGACGCTGCATGAACTGCGTGACGGCAAGGGCGAGGTTGACGATATCGACCACCTCGGCAACCGCCGTGTGCGCTCGGTTGGCGAGCTCATGGAGAACCAGTACCGTCTGGGCCTCGTCCGCATGGAGCGCGCCATCAAGGAGCGCATGTCCTCGGTCGACATCGACACGGTCATGCCGCATGACCTGATCAACGCCAAGCCCGCGGCGGCAGCCGTGCGCGAGTTCTTCGGATCCTCGCAGCTGTCGCAGTTCATGGACCAGACGAACCCCTTGTCGGAGATCACCCACAAGCGCCGCCTCTCGGCCCTTGGACCGGGCGGCCTTACGCGTGAGCGCGCCGGCTTCGAGGTGCGCGACGTGCACCCGACGCATTACGGCCGCATCTGCCCGATTGAAACGCCGGAAGGCCCGAACATCGGCCTCATCAACTCGCTGGCCACCTATGCCCGCGTCAACAAGTATGGCTTCATCGAGACGCCCTACCAGAAGGTCGTGGACGGCAAGGTGTCGAATGAGGTGGTCTATCTTTCGGCCATCGAGGAGCAGAAGCACCACATCGCCCAGGCCAACGTGGCGTTGACCGCGAAGGGCGGCTTCGCTGAGGACCTCGTCATCGCCCGCCACGCCGGCGACGTGCTGACGGTTCCGGCCGACCGGATCGACTATGTTGATGTGTCGCCCAAGCAGCTCGTCTCGGTTGCCGCGGCGCTGATCCCGTTCCTTGAGAACGACGACGCCAACCGCGCGCTCATGGGCTCCAACATGCAGCGCCAGGCCGTGCCGCTTGTTCGCACCAATGCGCCGCTCGTCGGCACCGGCATGGAATCGGTCGTCGCGCGTGATTCAGGCGCTGCCGTCGCCGCCCGCCGTTCCGGCGTGGTGGACCAGGTGGACGCCAAGCGCATCGTTATCCGCGCCACGGAAGAGACCGATCCGTCGAAGTCGGGCG
>CAIYXE010000103.1 GCA_903930095.1 uncultured Hyphomicrobiales bacterium | reverse complement strand
GCGTGGTCTGGAACACGGCCTCATAAGTAAGCGTGCCTGAGCGCGAAACAATGCCGACAGTGCCTTGTCTGAAAATGTTGCCGGGCATGATGCCGATCTTGCACTCATTGGGCGTCAGAACACCCGGGCAGTTCGGCCCGATGAGGCGGGACTTGGAGCCCGACAGCGCGCGCTTCACCTTCACCATGTCCATCACCGGGATGCCCTCGGTGATGCAGACGATCAAGGGGATCTCCGCGTCGATGGCCTCGAGGATCGCGTCTGCTGCAAAGGGCGGTGGAACATAGATCACCGAGGCATCGGCACCGGTGGCCTGCTTGGCGTCCCACACCGTGTCATAAACGGGAAGGCCGATATGCGTGGTGCCGCCTTTGCCAGGTGTCACACCCCCCACCATCTGCGTGCCATAGGCCTTGGCCTGCTCGGTGTGGAAGGTGCCGTTGTTGCCGGTGATGCCCTGGCAGATGACCTTGGTATTCTTGTTGACGAGAATGGACATCAGGCCGCTTCCTTCACAGCTTTGACGATCTTGGACGCAGCATCGTCGAGGTCGTCGGCGGGGATGACGTTGAGCTTGGAGTCGCGGATGATCTGCTTGCCGAGATCGACGTTGGTGCCTTCGAGCCGCACGACGAGCGG
This sequence comes from uncultured Hyphomicrobiales bacterium, assembly GCA_903930095.1. Taxonomy (GTDB): domain Bacteria; phylum Pseudomonadota; class Alphaproteobacteria; order Rhizobiales; family Aestuariivirgaceae; genus Aestuariivirga. Next base: position 1,237 of record CAIYXE010000103.1, on the reverse strand, counting down.
CACTTGCAAGCCCACTTCCTTCACCGCAGCGATCACGCCTTCGGCGATCACGTCACACTTCATGATGCCGCCGAAGATGTTGACGAGAATGCCCTTCACCTTGGGGTCCGCGGTGATGATCTTGAAGGCGGCTGCCACCTTCTCCTTCGTGGCGCCGCCGCCGACGTCAAGGAAGTTGGCGGGCTCCGCGCCATAGAGCTTGATGATGTCCATGGTCGCCATGGCGAGGCCGGCACCATTCACCATGCAGCCGATGGAGCCATCGAGCGCCACGTAGGAGAGATCAAACTTGGAGGCCTCGATTTCCTTCGGATCCTCTTCCGAGAGATCGCGGAGTTCCTTGATCTCCGGGTGGCGGTCGAGCGCGTTGGAGTCGAAGTCGACCTTGGCGTCGAGGCAGATCAGCACGCCGTCCTTGGTGACGACGAGCGGGTTGATTTCGAGCAGGCTCATGTCCTTGTCGACGAAGGCCTTGTAAAGCTGGCCCATCATCTTCACGCACTGCTTGACCTGGTCGCCTTCGAGCTTGAGAGCCGCGGCGATGCGGCGGCCGACGTAAGGCGCGTAACCGGCAGCCGGATCGACCTGCACGGAGATGATCTTCTCCGGCGTGTCATGGGCCACCTGCTCGATGTCCATGCCGCCTTCGGTGGAGGCGATGTAGGCAACGCGCGATGTTTCGCGGTCAACCAGCATCGAGAGATAAAGTTCGCGGGCAATGGCCGTGCCGTCCTCGATGTAGAGGCGCTGCACCTTCTTGCCGGCAGGGCCGGTCTGCGGCGTGACCAGCGTCATGCCAAGCATGCGGGTGGCTTCCGCCTTCACGTCGTCGATGGATTTCACCACCTTGACGCCGCCGCCCTTGCCGCGGCCGCCCGCGTGGATTTGCGACTTCACCACCCACACGGGGCCGCCCAGCGTTTCCGCTGCCTTCACGGCCTCGTCGACGGTGAAGGCGGGAAGGCCCTTGCCGGTGGTGACGCCGAAGCCCCTGAGGACTTCCTTGGCCTGGTATTCATGAATGTTCATCTGCGCGTTCCTGCTTTACGTGCGCGTCAATCAGGCGAGATCGGGTGCGATGACCTTCGCCGCGTCCATCAGCCCGTGCACCGCATCGACCGACTTCTTGAAGCCCGCCTTGTCGTCCTCGCTCAAGCCGATCTCGGCGATGCGCTCCACGCCATTGGCGCCGATCACCACGGGCACACCAACGTAAGTGTCCTTCACGCCATACTGG
>CAIYXE010000102.1 GCA_903930095.1 uncultured Hyphomicrobiales bacterium | reverse complement strand
GGCCCTTAGGCCAGCGCGCGAAGCTGAAGGCGGTCCGCGTCGGAAGGCTGGCGATACGGTCCTGAGGGATGGCGTTGGAATTGAGGCGAATCTTGTACCTGTAGCCCTCTGTCTCCAGAAACTCATAGATGTCGGTTGAGGCGAAAGCGGCATGGCCCCGGAAGTAGCGGCGCAGGTCGCGTTCCTGGTAACGCTCATTTCCTGCTCGTTATGGGTGGGGCTTACACTCGAACCAATCGATATCCAGTGCGACGCTGCCTGTTGAACGGCGGGCCTGCGCCCGGTCGATCCATCGGTCTGACAGATCGGAGGGCGCAGCAAGGTTCTTTTCAGCCGCCAGCCACATTGTTCCGAAACGCGCCATCTGGCTCGGTGAGGCCGCAGAACCCTGAGCTGCCTTGAAGGCGACAATCCAGCGCATCGCCGGATCATGGCGGCCGTTCCTGGCGGTGCGGGCATCGGCGAGCACGTCACCGGCCATCGCGCTGAGGCCCTAGGCATCGTCGAGTTCGTGATAGGCCAATAGCCCGGCATCGGAGGTCATCCGCGAACCATGGAACTCAAGCTTCAGGCGGCGGTCGAAATCGAGCCTGAGGGCTCCATCACTCGATTCACCCGCAGGCTTATCCGTGATGGCCTCAGATGGTTTAGATTAAACACCTGATATCTATACCTGAATCGTGGAAAGTCCGCCAGAAATCAGTGTGTCATCTGGCGAATGCGGGCCTATACTGGTCATGATTCGGGGTGGGCAGAGATGACGCAGAAGAGCGCGCCGGGCAGGGGCGAATTGGCGGTGCCGGCGGCGTCAGGCGGCGGGCGCGGCCGCGTTGCCGCCATGCTGCTCATGACTCTTCTGGCCGCTGGCGCTGTGACCTATGTCGTGATGCAGGATGTGCCGGTCGACCCGCGCTTGGTCCTGTGGGGCGGGGCGGCGCTGGCGGCGGTCGGGCTCATGGCGCTGTTCGGTCTCATGGCCGGGCTGGTTCGGCTGGGGGGCGGCGCTGGCGAGCATGAATTTCTGCACGCCGTCAGCAATGCGATCGGCCACCCCATGGTGGTGGCAGACAGAAACGGCCGCGCCGTTCATGCCAATGCCGCCTACAACGCGCTTCTTGCCCGGGCTGGCGGCGGCCGCCTTGTCGGCATGGACGTGCTGCTGACGCCCTATCCGGAGTTTTCCGCCGCTGTCTACCAGATCGCGCAGGGCTTGCGCGCGGGCCGCAGCGAAACTCGCGAACTCCGCGTGGCGCCCGGATCGGCCGCGCCCTGTGCCGCGCCGGACAGGCCGGCATGGATCAGGATTACAGCCTGCGCCGCCGAGGACGGGCGCAGCGGCTTCCGCCTGTGGCGGCTCGAGGACATCAGCGAAGACAGGGAGAGGCAGGAGCAGGCCTTCTCGCGGCTGCAGTTCATCATCAGCTATCTCGACAACGCGCCCGCGGGCTTCTTTTCCACCATGGCAGATGGGCGCGTCGACTACATCAACGCCACACTCGCCCAGTGGCTGGGGATCGATCTTACCGAAGCGGATGCCGCCAGCCTGACGCTCGCGGGCCTTCTGGGCGAGCCCGCGGCGCGGTTGATCTCGGGCGTCGAGGTGAGGCCGGGAGGGTCCGTCACCGAGAGCTTCAGCATCGACCTTCCCAATGCCGTAACCGGCGGCCTGATCCCGGTGCAGCTGATCCACCACGTGGAATTCGATGCGCAGGGACAGCCCGCGCCCTCGCGCACCGTGGTCATTCCCCGCAGCCTGACGGGCGCGGCGGCAGGCCGGGCGGAGATTTCCGCGCCGCGGCTTTCGCGCTTCATCAACAATGCGCCGATCGGCATCGCCGAGGTCGACAAGGAGGGCGCAATCCGCATGGCCAACGCCGCCTTCATCGGGCTTTCCCAGAAGGTGCGCCGCGGTGCGCAGCTCGCGGCGGCCATCGTGCAGGCTGAGCGCGCGGTGCTGCAGAAGACGCTCGAGGCCGCGCTTTCCGCCGAGGGCAGCCTCCACCAGATCGAGGCCAATGTGGAGGGCGACAGCCCGCGCAACGTGCTGTTCACCTTCACGCGGCTGGCGGCGGAGGATGACACCGCCGTCGTCTTCGCGGTGGACAAGACCGAGAACAAGTCACTCGAGGTGCAGCTGGCGCAGAGCCAGAAGCTTCTCGCCGTGGGCCAGCTCGCCTCCGGCATCGCGCATGACTTCAACAACGTGCTCACCCCCATCATCGGCTTTGCCGACCTGCTGCTCGCAAAGATGCGACCGACCGACCCCGCCTTCGCGGATGTCATGAACATCAAGCAGAACGCCAACCGCGCGGCGAACCTGGTGCGCCAGCTGCTGGCCTTTTCGCGCAAGCAGACCATGCAGCCGCGCGTGCATGTGCTGACGGAGGCGCTGTCCGACCTCGGCAACCTGCTGGGCCGTGTGCTGGGCGAGAAGGTGGAACTCAGGATCTCGCATGACCGGGAGCTGGGGTTTGTTCTCGTCGACATCCATCAGTTCGAGCAGGTGATCATCAACCTCGCCGTGAACGCGAGGGACGCGATGCCCAATGGCGGCACGCTGACGGTGAAGACCTACAATGTGTCAGAGGAGACCTCCCGCAGCATCGCGCCGCAGCTGATGCCGCCGGGCGATTATGTGGCCTGCGAGGTGGAGGACACCGGCACCGGCATCCCTGAGCATATCCGCGAGAAGATCTGGGAGCCGTTCTTCTCGACCAAGGATGTGGGCAAGGGCACGGGCCTTGGCCTGTCCACCGTCTACGGCATCGTCAAGCAGACAGGCGGGTTCATCTTCTGCGACAGCGAGGTGGGCAAGGGCACCACATTCCGCATCTACCTGCCGCGCTACTACCCGCAGACGGCCGGCGAGCCGGTTCCCGAGGAGAAGCCCGCGGAACCCGCAAAGCGCGATTACACCGGCAAGGAGCGTATCCTGCTGGTGGAGGACGAGGATGCGGTGCGGGCCTTCGCGCTGCGCGCGCTCACGTCCCGCGGCTATACTGTGGTCGAGGCGGATTCGGGCGAGAGCGCCATCGAGCGGATCGAGATGGACGAGAAGGGCTTCGACCTCATCATCTCAGACGTGGTGATGCCCGAGATGGACGGACCCACATTGCTCCGTGAGTTGAGGAAGCGCGGAATCGAGACGAAGTTCGTCTTCGTTTCGGGCTATCCCGGCGAGCAGTTCGAGCAGGATCTGGAGGGCTTCGCCGGCTACTCCTTCATGCCGAAGCCGTTCTCGCTGAAGCAGCTCGTGGAGAAGGTGAAGGAAGCAATCGAGGGCTAGTTCGCGCGCGCGACAATCATCCCTCGCCAATATGCCACCCGAAGGAGTTGACCGACATGACCACACTCGCGCACCTCGCAACGGAACTTGCCGAAGGCCGCCTGACCTCGCGCGGGCTGGTGGAGCAATCGCTTGCGGCGATCGCGGATCCGGCGGGCGAAGGGGCCAGAGCCTTCATCTCCGCTGATGCCGAAGGCGCGCGTGCCGCCGCCGACTTCGCAGACCGCCGGCGCAAGGCGGGCCGGGCGGTGTCGCCGCTCGCTGGCATTCCCTTCTCCGCGAAGGACATCTTCGACCTGGCGGGCGAAGTGACGAAGGCGGGCTCGACGGTGCTCGCCGATGCGCCCGCCGCCAGTGCGGATGCCGTATCGATCGGCAGGCTCAAGGCGGCCGGAATGATCGTCATCGGCCGCACCAACATGACGGAATTCGCCTATTCGGGCGTCGGCCTCAATCCGCATTACGGCAGCCCGCGCTCGCCGTTCGACCGGGCAACAGGGCGGATTTCCGGCGGGTCGTCCTCGGGGGCGGGGGTTTCCGTCGCCGATGGCATGGTCAGCCTCGCGATCGGCACCGACACCGGCGGATCCTGCCGCATCCCTGCGTCCTACTGCGGCGTGGTGGGCTACAAGCCAAGCCATGGCCGCGTGCCGCTCACCGGATGCTATCCCCTGTCCTTCAGCTTCGACTCCATCGGGCCGCTGGCCAATTCCGTGGCCTGCTGCGCCACGGCCGACGCGATCATGGCAGGGGACTGGGATGGCGAGGTGCTGTCCCGCGAACCGGCGGGCTTGCGGCTTGCGGTCCTGAAGGACTTCGTGCTCGACGGGCTCTCCCCCGCGGTCGAGCAGGCCTTTGGCCGGGCGCTCGCGGCGCTGGCTGCATCCGGTGTACGGCTGGCCGACATGGCCTTCCCCGAATTAGCCGGCATTCCAGCCATCAATGCCCGGGGCGGCATCGTGGCGGCTGAAGCCTTCCATACCCACCGCGGGCTGATAGCCATGAAGGGGCAGGGCTATGACCCGCGCGTGCGCACCCGCATCGAACTGGGCGGAGAGATCACGGCCGCCGATTACCTCGACTACTTCGCGATGCGGCGCCACATGATCGGGCTTCTTGCGCAGCGCTTCGCCGGCTTCGACGCGGTGATCTTGCCCACCACGCTGAACACCGCCCCCGCCATCGCCGAACTGGCCGCCGACAAGGACTATCTCCGGCTGAACGGAATGAGCCTGCGCAATACCTATGTCGGGAACTTCCTCAACGGCTGCGCCATCTCGATCCCCATGGAAGCCAGGGGCGAGGCGCACTGCGGACTGATGGTGCTGGCCCCGCATGGCCATGACCGGGCGCTGTTCGGGGTTGCCGCCGCCCTCGAGGCCGCTCTGGAACAATCCCGAAACTGAAGGAAATTCGCGCCACACGGGCAGTTTCGGGGCTTGCGGATCTCATCCTTGGTCTGCCGCGCCGTTCCGGTATGTTCCGATTTTGTTTTTGGCATTTACCATCTTTTCAAGGGGATGGCTTGTTTTCGTTTTTTACTTGCATTTCGAACAGAGATGGAACATATTTAGAACATCACCGGTTCGCACACAGCTGACGCGCCGGTGGACCCAGGCGGAATGAAGGAGTACACCGATGGCAGCGCAGTCGAATCTTCGGGTCGTTGAGAGCAACATGGACAAGAGCAAGGCACTGGATGCGGCCCTGAGCCAGATCGAGCGGGCGTTCGGCAAGGGCTCGATCATGAAGCTCGGCGCCTCGACGGCGCTTGAGATCGAGGCGATCTCCACAGGCTCGCTGGGGCTCGACATCGCACTTGGCATCGGCGGCCTGCCGAAGGGCCGCGTCATCGAGATCTATGGCCCTGAATCCTCCGGCAAGACCACGCTGGCGCTGCAGACCATCGCCGAGGCCCAGAAGCGCGGCGGCATCTGCGCCTTCGTGGACGCTGAGCATGCGCTCGACCCCGTCTATGCCCGCAAGCTGGGCGTCAAGATCGACGATCTGCTGATCTCCCAGCCCGACACGGGTGAGCAGGCCCTCGAGATTGCCGACACGCTGGTGCGCTCGGGTGCCGTTGAGGTGCTGGTGATCGACTCGGTTGCGGCACTGACGCCGCGCGCGGAGCTCGAGGGTGAGATGGGCGACCAGCTGCCGGGCCTGCAGGCCCGTCTGATGAGCCAGGCGCTGAGAAAGCTCACCGGCTCCATCTCCAAGACCAACTGCATGGTCATCTTCATCAACCAGATCCGCATGAAGATCGGCGTGATGTTCGGCTCGCCCGAAACCACGACGGGCGGCAATGCGCTGAAGTTCTATGCCTCCGTCCGCCTCGACATCCGCCGCATCGGCGCCATTAAGGACCGTGACGAGGTGGTGGGCAACCAGACCCGCGTCAAGGTAGTCAAGAACAAGGTGGCTCCGCCCTTCAAGCAGGTGGAATTCGATATCATGTATGGCGAAGGCATCTCCAAGGTGGGCGAGCTGGTCGACCTCGGCGTCACCGCGGGCGTGGTGGAGAAATCGGGCTCCTGGTTCTCCTATAATGGCGAGCGCATCGGTCAGGGGCGTGAGAACGCCAAGAATTTCCTGCGCCAGAACCCCGACATGGCCAACGCCATCGAGCAGACCATCCGCTCCAATGCCGGCATCCTCGCCGCCGCGCTGAGCCACGGCTCGGAAAAGGACGAGGCTGCCTCGGACGACTGAGGCCCGCTTTCCCCGCATTTCCCAGACTCCGGACGCTTTGCCCAAGGGCGTCCGGCAGCACCCGGTGTTGCCCCACACCGCTTGCCCAACGGCGCCCTCCGCTTCCCCACGGAGGGCGTTCGTGCGTTTGGCCCTTTTTTCCCTCGCCCCCTGCGGGGGGAGAGGGGCAGGGGTGAGGGGGTGGTTCAGCGGGTGAGATGCTCAAGCAACGGACTCGCGGAGAGGCCCCCTCACCCCAACCCTCTCCCCCTGCGGGGGCGAGGGGGAGAGGGTTGGGTAATTCTGGACAGGGCGGGCCACGGCCATTATGACCGCCGCAATCAACTCATTTCATTGCTGGGCGTCACATGACTGGGCTTGCACAGATTCGTTCCACCTTCCTCGATTTCTTCAGGCGCCAGGGGCATGAGATTGTCGCCTCATCGCCGCTCGTTCCCAGGAACGACCCGACGCTGATGTTTGCGAACTCCGGCATGGTTCAGTTCAAGAACGTGTTCACCGGCATGGAGAAGCGCCCCTACACGCGGGCCACCACGGCGCAGAAATGCGTGCGCGCGGGCGGCAAGCACAATGACCTCGACAATGTGGGCTATACCGCACGCCACCACACCTTCTTCGAGATGCTGGGCAATTTCTCCTTCGGCGATTATTTCAAGCCGCAAGCCATCGAATGGGCCTGGACGCTGGTCACCCGCGAATATGGACTTCCCGCCGACAAGCTCACCGTCACCGTCTTCTCCGAAGACGACGAGGCGCATGCGCTGTGGAAGAAGATCGCGGGGCTGCCCGACAGCCGCATCATCCGCATCCCCACCTCCGACAATTTCTGGTCGATGGGCGATACCGGCCCCTGCGGGCCCTGTTCCGAGATCTTCTACGACCATGGCGATAAAATCTGGGGCGGCCCCCCGGGCTCGGCGGAAGCCGATGGCGACCGCTTCATCGAGATCTGGAACCTCGTGTTCATGCAATACGAGCAGGTTTCGAAGGAGGAGCGGATCCGCCTGCCCAAGCCCTCGATCGACACCGGCATGGGCCTTGAGCGCATCTCGGCGGTGCTGCAGGGCACACACGACAATTACGAGACGGACCTGTTCCGCGCGCTGATCTCTGCCATCGTCGAGCGCACGGGCGTTCCGGCGGAGGGTGAGGCCAAGGCCTCGAACCGCGTCATTGCCGATCATCTGCGCGCCTCCTCCTTCCTCATCGCCGATGGCGTGCTGCCGTCGAACGAGGGCCGCGGATACGTTCTCCGCCGCATCATGCGCCGCGCCATGCGCCACGCCGAGCTGCTGGGTGCCAGGGAGCCGCTGATGCACCGGCTGGTGCCCGCGCTTGTGCGCGAGATGGGCGCTGCCTACCCCGAACTGGTGCGCGGCGAGGCAATGATCACCGAGACGCTCTATCTCGAGGAAAACCGCTTCAAGAAGACGCTGGAGCGTGGGCTTCGCCTGCTGGACGAAGGCTCCTCGGGCCTTGCCAAGGGCGATACCTTCTCGGGCGAGACGGCCTTCAAGCTCTATGACACCTATGGCTTTCCCCTCGACCTGACGCAGGACGCGCTGAGGCCGCGCGGCATCGCGGTCGACACGGCGGCCTTCACCGCCGCGATGGACGCCCAGCGCGAGGAAGCCCGCAAGGCCTGGAAGGGCACGGGCGAGGCCAAGACCGAGGCGATCTGGTTCGAGCTGCGCGAGAAGGTGGGCGCCACTGAATTCCTCGGCTACGACACCGAGACGGCGGAGGGCATCATCCGCGCCATCGTGGTCGACGGCAAGGAAGTGGAGAGCCTTGGCGCTGGCCAGAAGGGTTCCATCATCGTCAACCAGACGCCGTTCTACGGCGAGTCGGGCGGCCAGACGGGCGACCATGGCGTGATCCGCACGGCGGAGGGCGCGGTATTCCGCGTCACCGATGCGCAGAAGCGCGTGGGCGATCTCTTTGTCCACGTCGGACATGTGGAGCAGGGCACGCTGAAGCCCGGCAATGCCGTCGAGCTCGCGGTCGACCACACGCGCCGCTCGGGCAACCGCATCCACCACTCGGCAACGCACCTGCTGCATGAGGCGCTGCGCATCACGCTGGGCGCGCATGTCGCGCAGAAGGGCTCGCTCGTTGAGCCCAACCGTCTGCGCTTCGACGTCTCTCACAACAAGGCCATGAGCCCGGACGAGATCTCCCAGGTCGAGGCCATCGCCAATGAGATCGTGCTTCAGAACGATGCCGTGAACACCCGGCTGATGACGGTTGACGCGGCCATCGCCGAAGGCGCCATGGCGCTGTTCGGTGAGAAGTACGGCGAGGAGGTGCGCGTCGTCTCCATGGGGCGCAATGCCCATGGCGCGGGCAAGCCCATCTACTCGCTGGAACTCTGCGGCGGTACGCATGTCTCGCGCACGGGCGACATCGGCCTCATCAAGGTGGTGAGCGAGAGCGCCTCTGCCGCCGGTGTCCGCCGCGTTGAAGCACTCGCCGGCCCCGCCGCGCGCGCCTATCTGGAGGAGCAGGACCGCCGCGTGCAGGCGGCTGCGGCAGCGCTGAAGGCGCCCGCGGGCGAGATCGTGACGCGTATCGAGACGCTGCTGGACGAGCGCCGCAAGCTCGAGAAGGAACTGGCCGAGGCCCGGAAGCAACTGGCGATGGGCGGTGGCGCCAAGGGCGGTGACGAGGGCATCTCGGAGGTCAATGGCGTGAAGCTGATGGCCCGCGTGCTGAAGGGCATTTCGCCCAATGACATGAAGGGCCTCGTCGATGAGGGCAAGGCGAAGCTCGGCTCGGGCGTCGTCGCACTCGTGGGCCTCAATGACGAGGGCCGTGCGGGCCTCGTCGTCGGCGTCACCAATGACCTGACGGCGCGTTTCAGCGCCATCGACCTGGTGCGTGCGGGTGCGGCCGCACTGGGCGGCAAGGGTGGCGGCGGAAGGCCCGACATGGCCCAGGCGGGCGGCCCCGACGGCGACAAGGCCGAGGAGGCGCTGGCGGCGGTCAGGGCGGCTCTGGGATGAAGCAAGGCGTCCCGCGCCGGATGATGCAGTGTGCCGCCATGGCGGCGCTGCTCGCATTCGGCGGCGGGGCGGCTGTGGCCTGCGGCTTCGAGGACCCGAACAACGCCGCCTTCCAGCGCGGCATGCTGAACTTCGCCTTTCCCAAGGCGCTGTGGGTCTCAACCGCCGTGTGGCAGGCGCAAGCGGATGGGCTGCTCGCGCCGGACAACGCGTCAGCCGCCAACCGCGCGCTGCTCGGCTTTCGCCGGGCGGCGGATGCGCTCTCCACCGTGGCGGAGGAACTCGACGCGGAAAATCCGGCGCTTCCCGCCTTCACCCTCGTCATGATCGGCCCTGTGCTGTGGACGCGCTTTGCCGAGCAGGGCGGCGCCATAACGGCAACACCCCATGTGAAGGGGCCCTCGAAGGGCGATGTGGTGGTGGTGAGCGACGAACCCGTCATCATCGCCATGGCGAGGGGCCGGCTCGACGGTGCTGCGGCGCTCGATTACGGCCTCATCCGGCTCTACGGCGAGCCTGCCCGGGTGGCGGCGCTCGAGACGGCGTTGCGGCAGGCGGGAACGCCGAGGCCCTGAGCCTCAGGCAGGCGGCCAGCGCTCCGTGTCATGGTCCGGGTGCTGGCGCGATGTGAGCTTCGCCAGGTCCTCCGGCGTGCGGTCATCCGCCGTGGTGCGGGCGGGAAGGCTGGGGAGTGCATCGGCCCAGGGCAGCTTGCTCTCCACCCCCGCCACGTGATCGGGTGCGGCTGTGGCGGGATCGTCCAGCGTGCCGATGGCGAGCTCGATCGGGCCATAGCCGTCCTCCAGCATGAACATCGGCGTGCCGCAGTCGCGGCAGAAGCCGCGCGCCACGACGGGGGAGGAGCGGAAGATGGCGGGCTCGCCCCTGGTCCAGCGGAAACGTGCCGGGTCGGCGCTGACAAGGGGGGCGCCGAAGGAGCCGAAGGCCTTCTGGCACATGCGGCAGTGGCAGAAGCCGGCGGGGCCCAGCGGGCCCTCAATGCGATAGCGGAGCGCGCCGCACTGGCATCCGCCGGTGGTGACATTGTTTGTCATGGTCTTCGTCCTTTCGAGGCTGCCAGGGTTGCAGGTCAGGCTGGCTTACCTTTCCCTGCTTGCAATCCTGACGTGCCCCAATAGCATATAGGCCCTGGCTACGGTGCGCATATATGCCTCTCTCTTGCTGCACTGCAAGATAACTGGAGTACTCTCATGACTGGAACGGCTTCGAACGGGGAGGCTTCGGAAGAGGCGGCATCTTCGGGCCACGGCGTGCGGCGGCCGGGTTTTCTGGTGCTCACCGTCGGCTCGATCGGTGTCGTCTACGGCGACATCGGCACGAGCCCGCTCTATGCCTTCCGCGAGGCGGTGGCGGCGGCCATGCGCTCTGATGGCGCGGTGAGCGAGGCCATGGTGCTGGGCGTGCTGTCGCTCATTCTGTGGGCGCTGATCCTCATCGTCACCATCAAATACGTGCTGATCCTGCTCAATGCCGACAATCAGGGCGAGGGCGGAACACTGTCGCTGATGGCGCTGGCGCAGCGCGCCATGGGCAGGTCGGTCACATGGCTCGCGGTGCTGGGCATGATCGGCGCGGCGCTGTTCTATGGCGATGCCATCATCACACCGGCGATTTCAGTGCTCTCGGCGGTCGAGGGCCTCAAGATCATCACGCCGGCCTTCGAGCCCTATGTGATGCCCATCGCACTGGCGATCATCGTCGCGCTGTTCCTCGTGCAGTCACAGGGAACGGCACGGGTGGCGGCCTTCTTCGGCCCCATCACGCTTGTCTGGTTCCTGAGCCTCGCCGCGGCGGGCCTCTATCACATCTTCGACCATCCGCGCGTGCTGATGAGCTTCAACCCCATCTATGCCGTGAACTTCCTGATGAACCACGGGCTGATCGGCCTTGTGACGCTGGGGGCTGTCTTCCTTGCGGTGACGGGTGCCGAGGCGCTTTATGCCGACCTCGGGCATTTCGGCAAACGGCCAATCCAGGCGGCCTGGCTCACCGTGGTGCTGCCCGCGCTGGCCCTCAATTATCTGGGGCAGGGGGCGATGCTCATCGCCAACCCGGAGGCGATCGACAATCCCTTCTTCCGGATGATGCCGGACTGGGCGCTGATCCCCACGGTGGTGCTGGCCACCGCCGCAACCATCATCGCATCCCAGGCGGTGATCACCGGGGCCTTTTCGCTGACCCAGCAGGCGATCCAGCTGGGCCTGCTGCCGCGCATGGAAATCCGCTTCACCTCCGAGGCACATGCCGGGCAGACCTACCTGCCGCAGGTCAACTGGCTGCTGCTGGCGGGCGTCATCATTCTCGTCGTCTTCTTCAAGACGTCGAGCGCGCTCGCCACCGCCTATGGCATCGCGGTGACCGGCACCATGGTGGTGACCGCCACGATGGCCATCGCCGTGATCTGGAAGGATTGGCGCTGGCCGCTGTGGCTTACGCTGCTCGTCATGATGCCGCTGTTGGTGATTGACGTGATTTTCCTCGGCGCCAATGCGCTCAAGATCATGGAAGGGGGCTGGATGCCGCTGGCACTCGGCGCCGCCATCCTGCTGCTGATGTGGACATGGCGGGAGGGCTCCCGCCTGCTGGCGGAAAAGACGAGGCTCTCCGAGGTGCCGCTTGCGGAGCTGGTCGAGAACCTGTCGGCACGGCCGCCCGAAACAGTGCCCGGAACAGCGGTGTTCCTCTCCGCCCAATCCGGCCGCGCGCCATCGGCCCTGATGCACAGCCTCAAGCACTACAAGGTGCTGCATGAGCGCAATGTGATTCTGCGGGTGAAAACGGCCCCCGTGCCGGCCGTTCCGGCGGCTGAGCGGCTGAAGATCGAGCAGCTGTCCGAACGCTTCTACAAGGCGGAGCTAACCTTCGGCTTCATGGAAGCGCCCAATGTTCCGGCGGCCTTGCTGAAATCGCCGCAGGCAGGCTTGAAGTTCAGCCTGATGGACACATCCTTCTTCCTCTCGCGCCGCAGCGTGCGCGCCTCGAGATACCAGGGCATGCCGGTGTGGCAGGACAAGCTGTTCATCATGATGGCGAAGAACGCCAATGACGCGAGCAGCTATTTCCGCCTGCCGCCGGGACGGGTCATCGAGGTGGGGAGCCAGGTGACGGTGTAGGGCGGGCCGCGGGACAGAGGCCCTCATCCGCCCTGTCGGGCACCTTCTCCCATCGCGTCGCGACGGGAGAAGGGACTCGTGATC
>CAIYXE010000101.1 GCA_903930095.1 uncultured Hyphomicrobiales bacterium | reverse complement strand
CGTGCCCGCGCCGCGTCAGCTCCTCCGCCAGCGCCTGGGCGGGAAACAGATGCCCGCCGGTGCCGCCCGCGGCGAGAACGAAGATTCCTGCCCTCTCCATGGCGCCTCAGGCGTAGGCGGGGTTAAGGGTGCGCATGTGCGACTGCGCGCCGAAGCGCCGCCGCCCCAGCGCCAGCACCAGCCCCATGCCGAAGGCCATGCCAAGGAGCGAGGAGCCGCCATAGGAGATGAAGGGCAGCGTCATGCCCTTGGCCGGCAGCAGTGCGGTGTTGACGCCCATGTTGATCAGGGCCTGGAAACCGAACATCAGCGCCAGCCCGCTGAGCGCCAAGGCGGCGAAGGGATCGGGCTCGGTCCTGGCGCGCACCAGCACCTTCAGCACCACGAAGGCGAAGAGCGCCATCAGCACAAGGCAGGCGATGAGGCCGAACTCCTCGCCCACCACCGCGAAGGTGAAGTCAGTGTGCGCGTCGGGCAGCACCAGCTTGGCGTCGCCGCCGCCGGGCCCGGCCCCCATGAGGCCGCCATTCTTGAAGGCCTGCATCGCGGTATCGACCTGGAAGGTGTCGCCCTTGTCGGGGCTCATGAAGCGGTCGATGCGCGACTGGACGTGCGGCACAAGATGGTAGGAGAGCGCGAGGCCGGACGCCGCAAGCCCGGCGAGGCCCAGCACGGCGAGCCACGGGATGCCGTATATCAGCAGCATCGCGCCGAAGGTGAGGATCACGAGCGCCGTCTGCCCGAAGTCAGGCTGCATGACGAGGAGCCCGAGAAACAGCACCGCCATGAGGATGGCGATGGCGAGACCCGGCATCTCGGGCCGGCGCAGCTTCTCGCCGAGGAACCAGGCCACCACCACCACGAAGGCCGGCTTGGCGAATTCCGACGGCTGCAGCGTCACTGGCCCGACGTCGATCCAGCGGTGCGCGCCCTTGATCTCGGGTCCGAAGAACAGCGCCAGCACCATCAGGAAAAGCCCACCGAAGAACACGGCAAGTCCGGCGCGCCGCGCAAGCCTTGGCGGGAAGAACGACAGCGCCACCAGCACCGGAACCGCGAAGCAGAGATAGAACAGCTGACCCTTGATGAAGTGGAAGGTGTCGATGCCAAGGCGGGCGGCCACCGGCGGGCTCGCTGCCATGGAGATAAGCACGCCGGACGCCATGAGAAGAAGAACGGCGAACATCAATCCGCGGTCCACCGTAAACCACCATTGGGCGAGAAGGCCGCGGTCGCTACGTCCGAGCAGCATGGGCATCTCCTGGAATTGTCATTTCTATGCCGGGAAGCTCCGAGACGGCCTTGACAAAGGCATCGCCCCTCACCTCGAAATTCGGATACTGGTCGAAGCTGGCGCAGGCAGGCGAGAGCAGCACCACGGCACCGGGCCGGTTCCCGGCGCGGGCATCACGCATGGCCGCGGCCACGGCCTTCTCCAGCGTGCCGCATTTCTCGACCGGCATGGTGGAGCCCAGCGTCGCGGCAAATTGCTCCGTGGACTGACCGATCAGATAGCTCCGCGCCACGCGGCCAAACAAGTGCCGCAGCGGCTCGATGCCGCCCGCCTTGGCGATCCCGCCAGCGATCCAGTAGATGTTCTCGAAAGACGAGAGCGCCTTTTCGGCTGCATCCGCGTTGGTTGCCTTGGAATCATTGACGAAGGAGACTGTCCCTGCCCGCGCCACCTGCTGCATGCGGTGGGCAAGGCCGGGAAAGCCTGCCATGGCCGCCGCGATCCTGTCTGGCGCCACGCCCAGCGCGCTTGCCGCGCCATAGGCCATGCAGGCATTCTGCCAGTTGTGCCGCCCTTTGAGCGCCGCCATGCCACGCAGGTCGATCTCGGCAGCTGTCCGGCCCTGGCGCTTGTCGCGCAGGACGCCGTCATGCGCGGTGATACCGTCGGCCAAGTCCCTGACCACTGACACGCGGCGCAGGTCTGCCCCCGTTGCCGCCGCTTTCTCCGCAATCTCAGCGCACCATTGGTCATCGACGCCGCACAGCGCCGTCCTGCCCGGTCCCAGCCTTGCGAACATGCGCGCCTTCACGGCGGCATAATTCTCCATGCTGCCATGACGGTCGAGGTGGTCCGGCGTGATGTTGGTGAGGATGCCGGCATCAGGCGCAAGCCCGGGCATCAGGTCGATCTGGAAGGAGGAGAGTTCGAGCACAAAGACCCGGCCCTTCACAGGCTGGCGCAAAAGAAACACCGCCTTGCCGATGTTGCCGCCAACGTCGACGTCGAGGCCCGCCTGCTTCAGCACATGTCCGGTCAGCGCCGTGGTCGTTGACTTGCCGTTGGTGCCGGTGATGCCGACGATCCGGGCGCCCGCGGCTGCGGCCTCACGCGCGAAGATCTCGGTATCGCCGATCACCTCAATGCCGGCATGGCGCGCCTTCAGCACCGTCCAGTGCGGCTCGGGGTGGGTCAGCGGCACGCCGGGGCTCAGCACCAGCGCATCGAGCGCCGCAAAGTCGAGTTCATGCAGGTTCGCGATGGGCAGGCCCTGCGCCTTCGCCTTCTCCACCGCGGGCGCGGAATCGTCCCAGCCATGGACCTCGGCCCCGCCCAGCCGCAGCGCCTCGATCGTGGCCGTGCCGGAGCGCGCCAACCCGAAGACGGCGATGCGCTTTCCCTTGCATGTGGCGGCGGGGAACAAGGCCTACCTCAGCTTCAGCGTGGACAGCCCGATGAGGGCGAGCACGATGGCGATGATCCAGAAGCGGATAACGATGGTCGGCTCCTTCCAGCCCTTCTGCTCGAAATGGTGGTGCAACGGCGCCATGGCGAAGACGCGCTTGCCCGTCAGCTTGAACGAGGCAACCTGGATGATGACCGAAAGTGTTTCGAGCACGAACAGCCCGCCGATGATGGCCAGCACGATCTCGTGCTTGGCGGCCACCGCGATGGCGCCAAGCGCGCCACCCAGAGACAGCGAGCCCGTATCGCCCATGAAGATCATGGCGGGCGGCGCGTTGAACCACAGGAAGCCCAACCCCGCGCCGACGATCGCGCCGCAGATGATGGCGAGTTCACCCGACCCCCTCACGAAGTGAAGCTCGAGATAGTTCGAGAAATTGAAGTTGCCGACGAGATAGACGATGAAACCGAGGCTCGCCGCCGCGATCATCACCGGCACGATGGCAAGGCCGTCAAGCCCGTCCGTCATGTTCACCGCGTTGCCCGCACCCACCACCACGAACATGCCGACGAAGATGAAGAAGATGCCGAAGGGAATGAGCACGTCCTTGAAGAAGGGAACGGCCAGCGAGGTGGAGAGCGGTTTGTCGCCGATCCACATGAACATGGCGACCGCGAGCCCCGCGATGGCGAACTCGGCAAGCAGCCTGACCTTGCCGGAGAAGCCCTTGGTCGTCGCCTTCGTCACCTTCAGGAAGTCGTCGTAGAAGCCGATGGCGCCGAAGCCCAGCGTCACGAACAGGACCGCCCAGACATAAAGATTGCGGAGATCCGCCCATAGCAGCGTGCCGACGAAGATTCCTGACAGGATCATCAGCCCGCCCATGGTGGGCGTGCCCTGCTTTTCCACGATGTGGCGCTGCGGCCCGTCAGAGCGGATCGGCTGGCCGCGCCCCTGCTTCACCTTGAGCAGCGAGATGATGCGCGGCCCGAACAGGAAGACGAAGACAAGTGCGGTCAGGATGGCAAGGCCCGTGCGCGTCGTCTGGTAGCGGAAGACATTGAAGAAGGAAATGTCGTCGGCGAGGCTGGTGAGCAGAAGATAAAGCATCAGGACTCCTTGGAGAGCGGCGGGTGTGCCGCCCTGATCGCCTCGACCAGCGGACCCATGCGGCTGCCGAGCGAACCTTTGATCATCACCACGTCACCGGGCTTCAGCCCCGCGAGCACTGCATCGCGCAATGCCTCGGACGTGGCGGCATAGGCCCCGCGCCTGTCGCTTGGCACACGCTCCCAAAGATTCGCCATCAGAGGACCAGCGGCGTATAGGACATCCACATTGGCCGCGTCCATGGGCTCAAACAGTCCGGCATGAAGTTGCGGGCTCTGCTCGCCAAGTTCCAGCATGTCCCCCAGCACCGCGATCCGCCGTCCGCCCCAGCCAGGCTGTGCTGCACCGAGCAACGCGAGGGCTGCAGAAACCGAGGCGGGGTTGGCATTGTAGCTCTCGTCGATCAGCAGAAGCTCGCCACCATCGATACTTAGCTTCTGCTGCACGCCGCGGCCCT
>CAIYXE010000100.1 GCA_903930095.1 uncultured Hyphomicrobiales bacterium | reverse complement strand
GCGGAAAGAGGAAACACGATTGTCGAAGGCCTTGGCATGTTGCTGCACCAGGCAGTGCGTGGCTTCTCTCTGTGGTTCGGTCCGACACCCGAAGTCACTCCGGAGCTTCACGCATTGATCGCCCGCGACATTGATCCGGACTATCCCTCATGATCGTTTTGGGGCTGACAGGTTCGATCGCGATGGGCAAGACTGAGACAGCTAAAATGTTTGCCGCACGCGGTGTGCCGGTCTTTGACAGTGACAGCGCAGTGCACGCGCTTTATGCGCAAGGTGGCAGTGCCGTGCCGAAAGTGGCCGCCCTTGCACCGGATGCCATTGTCGATGGCAGTGTCGATAGAAGGCGCCTCGCTGCTCTCATTCAGACGGACCCGTCCCTTTTGGGCAGGATCGAGAGTGTGGTCCATCCGCTGGTGGAGGCCATGCAACGGCAGTTTCTGAAAAACGCCGCGGCCGAAGGGACCGGCATGGTGATGCTCGACATTCCACTGCTCTTTGAAAAGGGCCGCGAAGACGATGTCGATGTCATCATTGTCGTTTCAGCCGGAGAGCAGCTACAGCGGCAGCGTGCGCTGAGCCGTGCCGGCATGACGGCGGAAAAACTCGATTTCATACTTGCGAGGCAACTGCCGGACCCGGAGAAGCGGACCCGCGCGGATTATGTGATTGATACGTCAGAAAGTCTTGCAGAGACGGCGCGTGAGGTTGAACGCGTCATCGCGGATGTGAGAAGGAAGGCAAGCCAATGAACCTGTTGCGTGAAGTCATACTCGACACCGAGACGACCGGGCTTGATCCGGCCAATGGCGACCGCATTGTCGAGATCGGCGCCGTCGAACTCATGAATCATCTGCCAACCGGGCAGACGTTCCATGTCTACATCAACCCGGAACGCGACATGCCCAAGGAGGCTGAGGCTGTACATGGCCTGTCGGCTGCATTCCTGAAGGACAAACCCGTCTTCGCGGCTGTTGCGCGGGATTTTCTCGACTTCATCGGGGATGCCACGCTCATCATTCACAACGCCAACTTCGACATGGCATTTCTCAACGCCGAACTTGGCTTCCTGCGGCTTCCCGCACTGTTGCCGGAGCGTGTCGTGGATACCCTTCACATCGCCCGCCAGAAGCACCCGGGCTCCGCGAACAGCCTCGATGCGCTATGCCGGCGCTATGGCATCGACAACAGCAAGCGCACAAAGCATGGAGCGCTCCTCGACTCCGAACTCCTGGCGGAAGTCTACCTTGAACTCATCGGAGGCCGCCAGACGGCGCTCATCCTGGAAGCATCGCGTGTGAAGCGCACCGCGACCGTGGTTTCGGCCACGATGGCGCTTCAGCGTCCATCACCCCTGCCTTCGCGACTGACGGCTGAGGAACGGCAAGCCCACGCCATGTTTCTCAGCGGGTTGGGTGAGAATTCCCTTTGGAAAGAGCATGACCTTTCCGCAAAGGAGAATGCCACCCCTGCCGATCGCGGCTAGGCCTGGCCAGCCGTCTGCTGCTGCAGCCTGCGCTGATACATGGCGGCGAAATCGATCGGGTCCAGCATCAGGGGCGGGAACCCGCCGTTCCGGGTTGCCTCCGCCAGGATCTGGCGGGCGAACGGAAACAGCAGCCGCGGGCATTCGATCAAGACAGCAGGATGCATCATTTGCTGGGGGAAGTTCTCAAGGCGGAATGTGCCGGCATAGACCAGTTCGGCTGCAAACATGACCTTGTTTTCCGACGAGGCCTTCGCATCAAGGTGAAGCTCCACCTCGAAATCGGT
>CAIYXE010000099.1 GCA_903930095.1 uncultured Hyphomicrobiales bacterium | reverse complement strand
GTTCTGTGCCGGCCACAACCCGTCGGGCCGCATGACCAGCAGGCCGATGATGATGGAGAGCGAGATGGCCTCACGGTAGGGCGCGATCGCCTCCGGCAGGTAGCCTTGCAGGAAGACCTCCACCACGCCGACGACGAAGCCGCCCAGCACGGCGCCCGAGAGAGAGCCGAGGCCGCCAAGCACGGTGGCGATGAAGGCCTTGAGGACGGGGGCCGCGCCCATCATCGGATCTACCGAGCCGCGCTGCGCCACCCACAGCACGGCGGCCACACCGGCCAGCACGCCCGAGATGGCGAAGGCGAGCGCCACGACATGATTGGCTTTGATGCCCATGAGGCGGACGACCGGGAAATCCTCCGCCGCGGCGCGCATGGCCACGCCCAGCGTGGTGCGGGTTAGGATGAGCGACAGTGCCACAAGCGAGACCACCACCACGATGATTGAGATCAGCGACATGACGCTGATGGTGAGGAAGCCCATGTTGAGGCTTCCCGACATCCAGGCCGGCAGCACGATGGGAACGGGGCGCGCCGAGATGCCGTTCTGGAAGAGCACCTTGATGATCTCGCTCACAGCGAAGGAGGTGATGAGGAGCGAGGTGACGCTCGCGCCGCGCATGGCGCGGAAGGCAACGCGCTCCATGGCGACGGCGGCCAGCATGGCAACGATGATGCCGAGTGCTATGGCTGCGGCGACCGGAACGGAAGAGAGCAGGGCGAGCCAGATCGCATAGCCCGCGATGGTCATGACCTCGCCATGGGCGAAGTTGATGAGACGCACGATGGAGAAGACCACAGCAAGCCCCAAGGCCAGCAGCGCATAGATGCCGCCGAGGCTGATGGCGTTGACGCACTGCTGAAGGAAGACTTCCATCTGCTCACGCCGCCATATAGGCGTTGGTGACGCCGCTGTTGTGAAGGAGTTCAGCCCCGGTGCCGGACAGCGCGATGCGGCCGTTGGCGAGCACAATGCCGCGATCCGCGATCTCAAGCGACATTGGCACGTTCTGCTCAACGAGGAGAATGGTAAGGCCTTCCTTGCGTAACGCAGCAATCAGGTCGAAGACCTTCTCCACCATCTGGGGCGCGAGGCCAAGCGATGGCTCATCAAGCAGCAGAAGTTTCGGGCGGGCCATGAGCGCGCGGGCGATGGCGAGCATCTGCTGTTCGCCGCCGGAGAGGAGGCCGGCCTTCTGGCGCGTGCGCTCACGCAAGATGGGAAAGCGGTCCTCCATTTCCTGCTGCAGGCGGTGGCGCTCCGCGGTGCTGCCATGGGCAGCGCCGCCGAGCCACAGATTTTCGGCTACCGTGAGGCTTGCAAAGATACGCCGGCCTTCGGGCACAAGCCCGATGCCGACGCGCGCGAGTGTTTCAGGGGCGAAGCCGGAGACCGGCTTGCCGTCATAGAGGATGCGACCGGCGAAGGGCTTTACCAGCCCCGCAATGGCCGCGAGCGTCGAGCTCTTGCCGGCGCCATTGGCGCCCAGCACCGCAAAGACCTCCCCGTGGTTCACGGTGAAATCAATGCTGCGCACGGCCTCGATCGGCCCGTAGCGCACGGCAAGTCCCTCAACGCCCAGCATGCACTGGCCTCAGGGCTTCGGCATCGTTGCCGTATCCGCCAGTTCCCGGCGCAGGAAGGTCTTCTGGCCATTCTCGATCTTCGCCAGCACAACAGCGCGGAGCGGCATGCGGTCTGTTCCGGCGAAGGTGAAGTTGCTCATGTTGCCAGGCGAATCCGTGAGGTTCGCCAGCGCATCACGCACCGCCTTCGGGTCGGAGGAGCCCGCAGCGGTCACCGCGGCGTCGATCATCAGGGCGATGTCGCAGCCGTTCACCACATAGTTGGTGTCAGCCTCCGTGCCGGTGGCGGCCTTGAAGCGCTTGTTGAAGTCCTCATGCTTCGAACCGGGTTCGGGGTAGCCGCCTGAGGTGTGGACGATGCCGTTGACCACCTCGCCGAGGCCACGCACCGTGGGCGTGTCGAGCACGTCAGCGCCCATCACCGGCGTCGTCACGCCCGCTCCACGCAGGGCCTTGATGAAGGCGGGGAAGTCCGGCTCCCAAGCCCAGGTGGCGATCACGTCCGGCTGCGGATCGAGCGCCTTGATGGTTGTGACGATGGCCGAGAAATCGGGCTGGTTGAGGGTGTATGACCCCTCACCCGTCACCTTGCCGCCCTTGGCCTCGAAGACCTGGCCGAAATACTCCGGCCCCTTCATCGTGTAGGAGGAGTCGGGCGACTTGAGCAGCCAGGCTGTCTTGTAGCCGAGTTCAGCGGCATAGGCACCGAGCACGGCGGCTTGCTGGTTATCACCCGGATAGCTGCCGAACACGAATTCGCCGACCGAGGTGAGGACGGGGGCCGTGCCGGCGAAGGTCATGGTGGGAATGCCGGCGGGGCTGGTGATCTGGCCCATGGCCATGGTCGGGTCACCGTCAGCGGGCGAGACGATGAAGTTCACCTTCTTGTCGGCGAACTCCTGCGCCACCTTCACGGCTTCTGCCGTGTCGGAGCGCGTGTCGCGCACGTCGATGACGGCCTTGTATTTGCCGCCAAGGCCACCCTTGGCATTGATTTCGTCGATGCAGAATTTGAAGCCTGCATAGGAGGGCTGGTCGTAGGTAGCGAGCCAGCCTGATTGTGCGGCTGTCACGCCAATCACGAAGTCTTCGGCGAGTGCCGGTGCAGCGAATAGCGTCGTGCCCAACAGAACGGCGGCCATCTTTGTTGTAAGCTTGGTCATCATGTCGTCTCCCTGGGTTTTGTTGTAGCGGTTTCCTCCACATTGTGTTGCGCGGACACGCGGGAGGCGCGCGTGCCGGTGTAAGCTTCGATAACGGCCGGGTTCTTCTGCACACCGGCCGGCGTATTCTCGGCGATGAGGCGGCCACGGTTGAGGACGACGACGTGATCGCACATCGACATGATGAACTTCAGGTCGTGGTCGATCAGCAGCAGGCCCAGCCCGCGGGCCTGGGGCAGGCCCTTGAGGCGCCGCGCGAGGTCATCGGTCTCTTCGGGGTTCATGCCGGCGGCGGGCTCGTCCAGCAGCAGGAAGCGCGGCTCGGCGGCAAGTGCGCGGGCGATCTCGAGGCGCCGCCGTGCGCCATAGGCGAGGCCGTCGGCCCGCTTCTGGCCCGCACCCTCGAGGCCAACGAAGGCCAACTCGCTGTCGGCGGTGGCAAGGGCGTCGCCCAGGCTGGCGCCACGGGCCAGTGCCGGGATCGCCACGTTCTCGCCCGCGCTCAAGCCCGTGAAGAGCCTGATGTTCTGGAAGGTGCGCGACACGCCGGCACGGGCAACAGCGTCGGGTGCGAGCACGCCGATGTTCTGCGCGCCAATCGATACCGCGCCGGAGGTGAGCGGATAGAGCCCGGTGATGACATTCACCAGCGTCGACTTGCCCGCGCCATTGGGTCCGATCAGGCCGGTGACGCATCCGGGCTCGATGGTGAAGCTCACATCGTCAACCGCGGTCAGCCCGGCAAAGGACTTGCGAGCCCGCTCAATGCGCAAAGGTTCCGTGCCCGTATTGGTTTCCCGCGCCGGCACCTGCGGGAGGCGCCGCTTGCCGAACCAGCCCTGCGCGAATTCGACAAATCCCACGAGGCCCGCCGGCCGCAGCCACAGCACCAGCAGCATGGCGAGGCTGACGCCCACGATGGGCACGCCGAAGATCTCGGGGATCTGGATGGGCCCGAGCGTGAAGCCGCGCTCGAATTCCTGCAGCACCTCCTGCAGGACCATGACCAGTCCGACGCCAACCACGGCACCCGTCACCGTTCCCATGCCACCGACGATCAGCATCGCCACATAGATGAAGGCCATGTGAAAGTAGAAGTCCTTCGGCGTGAAGGCGCCCAGCATGTGGCCGTAGAGTGCACCTGCAACCGTGGCGAGGCCGCCGGAGATCAACCAGGCAACATAGCGCATGCGTTGTGGGCTGACGCCCAGTGTCAGCGCCGCCGTCTCATTGTCGCGCACGGCGCGCATCATCAGGCCATAGCGGCTGTCCTTGTAGAGCCTCGCGGCCACGATGAAGAGACCGGCGAAGATAAGGGCGAGCGTGATGTCTGTGGCGCGCGGCACGCCATAGAAGGCCTGGTTGCCGCGCGTGAAATCCCGGGCGGCGGCGAGCACCGAATAGACGACGATGAGAAAGCCCAGCGTGGCGATCGAGGCGGAGGCGCCATTGAGCCGGGCGATGGGCATCCCGGACAGCGCCGCTAGTGCGAGGCCGGCGAGGAGAACAAAGACTAACGCCAGCGGCACGGCAAGCTCATGCCCGGCCAGCCATGCCGGAAGATTGGGCAGAGCGGTGCGTTGCAGGGCCGTGGGCATGGTAAGCCATGCAGACACATAGGCGCCGACCGCCATGAATGCAGTGTGACCGAAAGACACGATACCGGAATTGCCGCTGAAGATCTGGAAGGCCAGCACAGCGCAGAGATTGACGCAGTAGAGCGTCATGAGCCGCTGGCCGGAAAGGCCCATGACGAGCGCCACGGCAGCCGTGACGCAGCAAAGCAGCGCGGCAAGCGCCGCCGCTTCCAGGGCCGGCTTCAGCAATGGGTGTGAACCCTTCATCTTGGCGCGCTTCATCCCCGTCGGCTGAAGTTCTGCCCAGCCCAACGGGAAGAAATATCAACAGAGCAATATTGTCATGTCAACAGAATTTCGGTATCTGCGAAGCGGACAGTGGCGTGAAAACATCCGTTCAGCGCCAGGTGACGTCAAGCCGGGAGTCACGCCTTGGACAGTTCGTTTGAGCTTCTGCGCGCAAAGGATCCGCAGCCAGTCGGCATGGAGCGCCTTGAGGCCCGGAGCCGGTTTCTGCTGATCGCGGATCATGCCGGAAACGCCGTGCCAGAACGGCTGGGCGACCTCGGCATCGCGGATGCGGATCTCAACCGGCACATCGGCATCGACATCGGCATCCATGGTGTTTCACGGCAGCTTTCCGCGCTGCTGGATGCGCCTTACATCTATCAGCGCTACTCCCGCCTCGTCATCGACTGCAACCGTCCACCAGGCCACCCCACATCGATCGCACCGCTGAGCGACGGAACGCATGTTCCCGCCAACCTCGACCTGTCCAAAGCGGAGGCGAGGTTGCGCGAGGACGAGATATTCTGGCCCTATCAGAAAATCATTGGCGGGCAGATCGCCCGCATGGCGTTGTCGGACAAAGCGCCTGTGGTCATTGCCATGCACAGTTTCACCCCAAAACACGGTGACTACCCCGCGCCGAGGCCTTGGCACATCGGCGTTCTGTTCAACCGCGACGACCGGCTGGCAAGGCCGCTCATCGCGCTGCTCGAGGCGGAAGGCGACCTCACGGTCGGCATCAATGAGCCCTATGCCGTTGATGACAGCGGCGACTATGCCGTGCCGGTTCATTGCGAGAAGGGGGGCTTGCTGCACGTCGAGATCGAGATCAGGCAGGACCTGATCGAAGTGGCCGAGGGCCAGATGGCTTGGGCCCAACGGCTGGCGCGCCTGTTGCCGCGGGCGTTGGCAAAGGCGGGGGGTGAGTGTCATGGCAAACGAGCGCTTTCTCTCCGGCCCGCAAGCCGCTGAAGCTCGCCTTCAGCTGGTCGCACGGGAGGAGAATGCTGATCGAGGCCAAGCCTAAGGCGGACTCGCCCATCGTAGACGAGGCGCTGCTGCGCGTCGCCGGCGCTTGAACATCGCCTTCGCCGCAGGCTTCGACACGTGGCAGGACAGCTACTCACCCAAGTTGGTTGCGATGACAATCCAGAGCAATGCTTGCTCCGCAACGATGTGGGCGCCGGTCACTTGATATCGTGCACTCAGTGATTCAGCAGCCATAGAGGGCAGATTATCGCAGAGTCACTGGCGGATCTAACGAACATTGAACCAAGAAAACTCTTGAGCGGCGACAGGTCATTTGGATTCGATAGTGGTTTTCAGTTCAACACTCGGAAGATTCGAGGTGGGCGGATGTGAATTGCCATGCGGTATCCTTCGTCGTACGACCTGCGTGAATGATTGTTTGCTAACATCAAGGCTGGCCAGCCGCGCCACGAGGGGCTGCCCACCTCGACACCTCGGTATCCTTCTCTGAAAACCTGATGAGGCTGTGGAGCGGGCCGGAGTCGTTTGATCGGCGTTCACGCGGCGACTTCCGGCATGGAAAGCTGAAGTCTCACCGCGGCTTTATCCTTGAGATTGTTGCTGTCCGCGGCGACATCACCATGCCGGAACTGGCGAAAGAACTGAGGACGGCGAAGGGCCTGGAGGTTCCGGCGTCCGCCCTTCGAAGTTCCTGTTCTCCTTCGGGTTCAGCTTCAAAAAAACCCTCACAGCAAGCGAACAAGACCGCCCTGAACTGGCCGCGGCGAAGGCGGATTGGAAGGATGCCAGCCAGCCCATCATACGCCAACAGCACCACCGGCTGATCTTCATCGACGAGACCGGCACCACGACCAAAATGACCCGCCAGCGTGGCCGGGCCAGGAGAGGCGAACGGCTGAACAGCAAGGCTCCTTTCGGCCCCTGAGGAACCCAGACCTTCGTGGCCGGCCACAAGTGCGATGGACTGAAAGCACCTCGGGTTATCGACGTACCGATAAGCCGCGCGATTGTCGAGCCACAAGAGCGAATGCGCTGAGCGGACTATCCGAAGCAAGGGCGCCTGGACGCCATTCCTGCCGCCCGACAGCCCCGACCCGAGCCCCATCGAAATGGTCTTCGCGAAGCTCACGGCCGACCTCCGAGCTACCGCCAGAATCATGGAAGATCTCTGGCAAGCCATCAGCAGTACCTTTGCTCTGTTCTCACCAGAAGAATGCTCATACTACTCCGTCGCCGCAGGCTAAGTATTCAACTGATGTAACGGTGCTCAACTCTCCAAAGAAACGCAAGCGGCGCTGGCTCTCGAACACCCGCTCGGCACCGGTCAACGGGTCGGTGAAAGCGATGCGCTGTGCCAGCAGTTGCAAGGCTTGGCTGAAGTCTTCTGGCGCATCCTGTCTGCGCAGCACCTCGGGGTAAAACAAGTCACCCTCCAAAGGCAGGCCCAGCGCCAGCATGTGCACCCGCAACTGGTGGCGTTTGCCGCTGACCGGCTCCAACTGGTACAGCGCGCGAGAGCCATCGGTGCGTAGCAGGCTGATGCGGGTTTCGCTGTTGGGTTGGCCCGGCACTTCCTGCATCCGGAAAAAGGGCTCTCCGGCCACCAGGCGGCTGGTATGGGTGCGGGGCCATGTCAGCTCAGCCCGAAAGGGTGCGACGGCGTGGTAGGTTTTGTGGATGTGCCGCTGGCGAAACAGGGCGTGGTAGGCGTCGCGGTCGGCCGGGCGTTTGCCCAGCAACACCAGTCCTGCGGTTTCGCGGTCGATGCGGTGCAATGGCGCCAGATCATCACAACCCGTCAGGTTCTTCAGTTGCACGAGCAAGCTCTGCTGCACATACCGCCCCGCAGGTGTGACAGTCATGAAATGGGGTTTGTCGGCCACCAATAGGTGCTCGTCTTCGAACAAGATGCTGGCCTGCTCCGGCAGCTGCGGCTCGTCCTCAATGTGGCGGTAGTAGAACAGGCGCGTGTGCGGCGTGTAGGGCTGCGTGAGCATTACGGGTTGGCCTTCCGCGTTCAGCACCGACTGGCTATGCAGGCGAGCGGTCCATGCTTCGCGCGAGATATGGGGCATGCGCTCGACCAGAAAGTCCAGCACTGTGGCCCATGGGCCAGCGGGCAGGAACACGCCAGTGGGGCCCACGCCGTGGCGTGTCGGGATGTGCATCGCTCAGATCCTCTTGAACACCAATTCTTACACGTCATATCCGAATTTGAGGCCATGGATTTCAAACTTGGCGATCGGGCTGTTCAATGTTTCTTGCTCCACAGTCCGCAGATCCCGCCGGCGTAATGCGACTCGCGGAACAGGCCCCGGTGAAGGCAGTTGGTATCAGCACTGCACTGATCGTCGCGGACTTCTTTCGCCACAGACAAGCCCAATGACGTCGACATGGACGCCTGATTGTGGGCTTACTGGATGAGAATCTCTGTCGTGGGGTCGAAGAACACCGCGCGGTCGAGGTTGAAGGCGAGGCGGCTGATGTGGCCGGCGGCCGTCTTGGTGTCGGCGCGGAGCCGGGCCACGGTTTCCTTGCCACCCAGATGGGTGATGGCGAAGGTGTCCGCACCAGCGGGTTCCACCACCTCGATAAGGCAGTCCGCCTCGACGAGGTGGCGGGAGAGGCGGTCCGCGCCGTCAGGATCGGTGATGGCTTCCGGACGGATGCCGAAGATCACCGTCTGGCCGAGGCGGCTCTGCAGCCGGTTGTCATGAAGCGGGATCAGGATGGGTGAACCCTCGCGCTGAGCGAGCTCGAGGCGGAGCGCGCCGGGGCTGCCGGTGACGGTGGAGGTGAGCAGGTTCATGGCGGGCGAACCCATGAAATCAGCGACGAACATGTTGGCCGGCGCATTGTAGATCTCAGCAGGAGTCCCGGACTGTTGGAGAACACCGTCCTTCAGCACCGCGATCTTGGTCGCCAGCGTCATCGCCTCGATCTGGTCATGGGTTACATAGACGATGGTGGTCTTGATGCGCGCGTGCAGCCGCTTGATCTCGGTGCGCATGTCCACGCGGAGTTTGGCGTCAAGGTTGGAGAGCGGCTCATCGAAGAGGAACAGCTTCGGGCGCCTCACCAGTGCGCGGCCCATTGCAACGCGCTGGCGCTGGCCGCCGGAGAGCTGCGATGGCTTGCGCTGCAGCAAGTGGCTGATCTGCAGCATTTCAGCCACGCCTTGGATGGCCTTGTCACGCTCAGGCTTGGGCACCCCGCGCATTTCCATGCCGAAGCCGATGTTGCCCTCGACCGTCATGTTCGGATAGAGCGCGTAGGATTGGAACACCATGGCGATATCACGCTCGGAGGGGTGAAGGTCGTTGACCTTGCGTCCTGCGATGCGGATTTCGCCCGACGTGATCGCTTCAAGGCCCGCGATGGTGTTGAGTAGCGTTGACTTGCCGCAGCCCGACGGGCCGACGAGAACGAGGAAGCCGCCCTCGTCCACGTCAAGGTCGATGCCCTTCAGCACGTCCACGGCGCCGAACTTCTTTTCAAGACTGTCGATTTCGAGGAAGGCCATGGACTATCCCTTGACGGAGCCTGCCATGAGGCCGCGCACGAAATAGCGGCCCGACACGACATAGACGATGAGGGTGGGAAGGGCGGCAAGGATCGCGCCGGCGAAATGCACGTTGTATTCCTTGACCCCGGTGGAGGAGTTGACGAGGTTGTTGAGCGCCACCGTCATCGGCATCGAATCCGCGTCCGAGAAGGAAGCGCCGAACAGAAAGTCATTCCAGATGTTGGTGAACTGCCAGATGACGGTGACGATGATGATGGGTCCCGACGAAGGCAGCAGGATGCGGCGGAAAATCTGCCAGAAGCCCGCGCCGTCGATCATCGCCGCACGCACCAGCTCTGTGGGGAAGGCTTCGTAGTAGTTCCGGAAGAACAGCGTGGTGAAGCCGAGACCATAGACGACATGGATCAAGACGAGGCCCGGCGTGGTTCCGGCAAGTCCCAAGAGCCCCAGGATGCGCGCCGAGGGGATGAGCACGATCTGGAAGGGGATGAAACAGGCGAGCAACATGAGACCGAAGACGATATTGTGGCCAGGAAAGCGCCACTTGGTCAGCACATAGCCGTTGAGGGCGCCGAGCATGGTGGAGATCGCCACGGCTGGCACCACCATGAGCAGCGAGTTGATGAAATAGGGCTTGAGGCCCGTGGGCTGAACGCCGATCTGAGCGGTCGACCATGCGCTGCCCCAAGGGGCGAATGTCCATTCAAGCGGTAGCGCCAGCATGCGGCCCTGCTGGATCTCGGTGAGCGGCTTCATCGAGTTCACCAGCATCACGTAGAGCGGCAGCAGGAAATAGACGGCGAAGAGGATCAGCAGCGCATAGATGGCGGCGCGCATGAAGACCCCGGTGCGCACGGCGGTATCCTGCGAGGGCGCGCTCATTTGCGGTTCGCCTGCGAAAGTTCGGAATAGAGATAGGGTACGATGATGGCGGCGATCATCATCATCATGATGATGGCGGAGGAGGCGCCCATGCCCATCTCGTTGCGTGTGAAGGTGAAGTTTTGCATGAAGAGAGCGGGCGTCCAGGTGGCGGTGCCGGGGCCGCCGCTCGTCATCGCAACGATCAGGTCGTAGGACTTGATGGCGAGATGGGCCAGCACGACGAAGGCCGAAAGGAAGACCGGGCGCATCATCGGGATGATGATGCGGCGGTAGAGCGTCCAGTTGGTGGCGCCGTCGATCTGCGCGGCCTTGATGATCTCGTTGTCCACGCCGCGGAGGCCGGCGAGGAACATGGCCATGACAAAACCCGAGGACTGCCAGACCGCTGCGATCACGATGGTGTAGATCGCCATCTTGCCTTCCTTGATCCAGCGGAATGAGAAGCTCTCGAAACCCCAGGACTGGACAACATGCTCGAGCCCGATGCCGGGGTCGAGGAACCATTTCCACGCCACACCGGTGACGATGAAGGAGAGCGCCATGGGATATAGATAGATCGGCCGCAGCACGCCCTCGCCCCGGATCTTCTGGTCGAGCAGGATGGCGAGGCCCAGCCCCAGCACACTGCTGACGAAGATGTAGAGTGTGGCGAAGATCGCCAGATTCTTGAGAGAGGTGATCCAGTTCGCGTGGTTGAACAGGCGGACGTAGTTGTTGAAACCCACCCAGCTCGACAGATCTGGAAGGATCTTGGAGCCGGTGAAGGAGAGGACGCCGGTGAAAATGATGAAGCCGTAGACGAAAAGCAGGATCAGCCCGAAGCTGGGCGCCAGCACGAGGCGCGGCAGCCAGGCCTGAAGTGCTGCGCGCGGGGCGGCAGTGGCGGGCACGGGGTTTACCTCTTCGCCTCTTGAAGGGTGGGATGGGCCCCGGCGGTACCGGGGCCCAATGGGAGACGTCAGCCCTTGGCGGCGGCGATCGCGTCCGCCAGTTCCTTGGCGGCGGCAGAGTCGAGTTCGCCGTTGAAGTGACGCGTCACCACGTCATAGACGGCGTTCTTGACCGCGGCGGGTGCAGCATGGCCATGCGCCATGGAGCCCATGAGCGTGC
>CAIYXE010000098.1 GCA_903930095.1 uncultured Hyphomicrobiales bacterium | reverse complement strand
CAGAGCGAACCAAGGACACCAAGGCGTCCGAACATCATCATCAGGCCGATGCCGGACCCGATGAGCGGGATGGTGAAGGGCAGCAGCAGATACATCTGTACGCCATTGAAGCAGCGCAGCTGGTATCTCGCCAGCGCAATTCCGGCAAGCGTACCCGCCGGCACCGCAATCAGCATGCAGATGGAGGAGACGATGAGCGAGCGCAGGAAAGCCTGTTGCAGGTCCCGCGCCAGCGCAATCTTCTCATACCAGCGAAGCGACAGGCCCTCCGGCGGAAAGGCGATGATGTTGCCCGCCGTGAAGGACGCGCCAAGCACCACCACCGTCGGAGCCGAGAGGGTGACGACCGACACCCAGACGATGGCCCAGAACCAGAAGCGCTGGGAGGCGCTGATCATGCCCGCCTCCCGGCGGCTAGCGTTCCGGCGCCGAAAACCGACAGGACCACGCCGACGAGGAAGGTGCCCCCCATGACCAGCAGTAAGGTGAGCGCGGCGCCGAGCCCCGCATCCGAGGTGCGGAAGAACTGATCGTAGATCGCGTTGGCGATGAAGTCATGCGAGCCGCCGCCCAGCATGGCGGGCATGGCGAAATCGGTGAGTGACAGGGTGAGCACCACGAGGCCCGCGCCGATAAGGCCGGGACGCGCCATGGGCAGCACAACGTGGCACATGGTCCTCGGCCAGTTGGCGCCCAGCGACTTCGCGGCGGTCTCCACCTCTTCCGGGATGGCCGTCAGTGCCGGCGCCAGCATCAGAACGGCGAAGGGCAGCATGTATTGCACGAGCCCGAAGACGACGGCTGGAAAATTGAACAGGAAGCGATGTGGATCCAGGCCGATGAGCCCCGTAACCTGGTTGATGATCCCGTCATTGCCGAGAATGATCAGCCAGCCATAGGCGCGCACGACCTGGCCGATGAAGAATGGCAGGAAAAGGCAGATCAGCAGCGCCTTTCGGGCTGCTGCACTGCGGGTACGCGCCATGACATAGGCATAGGGGAATGCGAGGATGAGGGTGAGCGCCGTCGTCAGCAGGGCACCGAAGAGGGACCGCCAGGCGACGGTGAGATACACATCGGACGTCGCCAGCTTTTGGTAGTTGGCAAGGCTGTAGCTCTCCGACATACGGAAGGTTTCGGTATCAAGCGTGCGGAGCGAAGTATCCGCGATCTCGATCATGCCGACGGCCAGCGAACCCACAAGGATGAGGGATGGCGCGATCAGCAGCCAGCCCGTATGGCGGGACATGGAGCGCGGCCACAACCGGTCTGCCAGCCATTCAAGCGCATCCATCACGCGCCAGGTGAGCAGGTATCGGGCCTTGATGCTGGGCGGCATGATGTATCCGGGTGTCCGTTCGAGCAAAAGGCGGCGGGGCAAGGCAAAGCGCCCTGCCCCGCCATGGCTGTTCTTAGCCCTGCATGATGGACTTGAAGGTGGCGAACCACTCGCTTTCGTTTTCCACCTGCACCTTGCCGGGAATGCGGATCAGGTGCTTGAAGTCCTCCGGCGTGGTCGGATATGATGAATCGCCCACCAGATCGGCGGGCGGCTTCACGCCGGGGATTACGCCGGGAAGGCCGAGGCCATCAAGCCAGATCTGCTGAGATTCAACCGACAGCGCGAGGTTGATGTACTGCTTTGCCCAGTACTCTTCGTTCGCCGGCAGACCCTTCGGGATCCAGAAGCCGTCGGTGTCATACTTGCAGCCCTCCTCCGGCACGGTCCACGCAACGTTAATGCCATTCTTCTTAGCCTCACGCGCGTTAGTGGAGATGGTGCACGCCGCATCGATCTCGCCCTTCTGGAACCAGGTGGTGAAGTCCGGGTCCTCTCCCAGCAGCGGGCTCTGCGTCCTCAGCTGCTTTATGAACTCCCATGCGGGCGCCATGTTGCCGGGAATGTCCTCGAGCTTGCCGCCGCCCGCCACTTGGGCCGGGAAATGCATGCCGATGCCGTCATTGTAGAAGGCGACGCGGCCCTTAAGCCGCGGGTCAAGCAGTTCCTTCCACGACTTGGGCGCGCCGTTGGGGAATGCCTCCGGACGGTAGGCCAGCACATAGACATAGCCGTACGTGTTGACGATGGGAAAGCCGTCGAGGCCCACGGGCTTGGCGGTTTCCATGGCGTTCTTGAGGTTGGGAAGATCGGACAGATCGACCGTGATGCCGCGGAGTGCTGACTTGGTGGCATTGGTCGTCGTATCCCAGTTGATGTGGATGGGCGGCACGCGGCCCTGATCAACCGCAGCCCAAACCTTCGGCCTGATCTCGTTGTCCTCCGTGAGGTCATGGCGCACCGCGATGCCGGTGAGCTTGGTGAAGGGATCCGACACGCCGGCTTTCAGCGAATCCACCCAAGACCCGCCCCAGGCACGCACGATGATCTCGGCGGGCTTTTCGGGTTCGCTTGCCTCAGCGCGCGAGCCAGCACCAGCCATAATCAGTGCCGCACTGCTTCCCGCCAGGAGATGCCTGCGGGACATCCTGCCGATCGTATGTGTCATGTTAGTTCCTCCTTGCTTGGTTGATTATCGTTACTCTCAGGGCCTTGCTTCAAAGACGATCATGTCACGGGCGCGCCAGCCAACACTGACAGGCTCATCGGTGGCAAAAACGTCTGCGCTCTCAGGGTCGTGGTGATAGACCAATATGTTTTGCGAAAGCGCAGGCACCTGAACCACATAGAGCAGACGCTCACCCTCGAAGATCACATCAGCGATGGTTCCGGCAAAAACGGTCTCGCAGCCCGCAAGCAAAACCTCCGGGCGGGCAATCCTGACCTGTTCGGCGCGCACCAAGCCGCGGGCCGCCACGCCAGGGTGAAGCCCCCCCGATAGTGAGCCTGCCAGCGTCACGCCAGCCAGCGTCAGCCCGCCAACCGTTGCCGTCCCCTCGATCACACTCGAGACACCGATGAAGCGTGCGACGAACTCATCGGCGGGCGAACGGTACATGAGCGCGGGGCTTGCATGCTGGTGGATGAGGCCGCCATCCATGATGATGATCTCATCCGAGACGACGAGCGCCTCGCGCTGATCATGGGTCACGTTGATGGTGGTGACGCCAAGCTCCTTCTGGATCCGGCGGAACTCCAACTGCATCTCCTCGCGCAGCTTGCGGTCAAGAGCTGCCAGCGGCTCATCGAGAAGAAGCAGTGCTGGCTCGAATACGAGGGCACGGGCTATTGCAATCCGCTGCTGCTGGCCACCGGACAATTCATGGATGCGCCGGTTACCGTAACCATCGAGCCGGACCAGTTCAAGGAAGCGGCGGACACGGGCCGGAATGGAGGCCGGATCGAAGCGCCTCATCTTCAGAGGGAAAGCAATGTTCTCCGCCGCCGTCATGTGCGGGAAGAGGGCAAGTTTCTGGAAAACCATGCCAATGGAGCGGCGGTCCGGAGGCACTGCGTCAACCGGCTTTCCGCCGATGAGGATATGGCCGGAGGTAGGACGCTGGAAGCCCGCGATCATCCTGAGGAGCGTGGTCTTTCCAGAGCCTGATGGACCCAGAATGGTCAGGAACCTGCCAAGGCTGAGGTCGAATGAGGCCCGGTCCACCGCCTTGCTGCCGGTCCCGAAATCCATCGACACCTCGCGCACGCGCACGGTGGGGGGCGCATGCGCTGGCGCCCCCACCGCAGCGGCGCTCGACTGGGTCTCCTCAAGCATGGCTTCCTTCAATGTCCCTCCCGGAGAACCGCCGATCCAGGCCTGTGGGCAGAACTGACTACAGCTCCACATTCATTCACAAAAGCATCTCCTTCGCTTACACATAGATAAACCATACTAGA
Organism: uncultured Hyphomicrobiales bacterium; assembly: GCA_903930095.1. Lineage (GTDB taxonomy): Bacteria > Pseudomonadota > Alphaproteobacteria > Rhizobiales > Aestuariivirgaceae > Aestuariivirga. The sequence continues at coordinate 895 of CAIYXE010000098.1, read as the reverse complement.
TCGCTGCCAGATAGCCCCCGTCGATAACCACGCACTGGCCCGTGATGTAGCGCGAGGCCGGAGCGGCAAGGAACACCGCAGCGCCTGCAAGGTCATCGAGTACGCCCAGCCGCCCGAGCGGAACTGCCGCCGTCATGCGCTCCACCCAGGCGTGGTTGGCGTAGAACACCTCCGTCATTCCGGTACGGAAATATCCTGGCGCGATGGCATTGACGCGGATGGACCGAGGCCCCCACTCTGCGGCCAGCGCGCGTGTCATGCCGAGAATGCCGGATTTCGATGCACCATATGGCGCAGCCGTTGGCACACCGACGAAGGAGGTAAGCGAGGCGAGGTTGATGATCGATCCGCCGCCTGACGCAGCCATTCCGGAGGCAACTGCCTGGGCCACGAAGAAGGCGCCCTTGAGATTGGTATCGACGATCTTGTCCCAGAGCGCCTCATCGACCTCGAACGAAGGCCGGACATCCTCGACACCGGCGTTGTTTACCAGAACGCCCACCGGCGAGACACCGGACAAAACAGCCCGAATCTCGCCGGCGTTGGACTGGTCGAAGGCGATCCTCTCAACCTGACGGCCCTCCCGTCTTATCAGGTCTGAGGTTTCGTCCAGCGCTTCGATCCGGCGCGCAGCAACCACAAGGTTAGCCCCCGCCTGGGCGAAAGCCAGAGCCAATGCTTGGCCGATGCCGCGACTTGCACCGGTAACCATGACGCGTGTGCCCTGACACCCGAACTGGCGTGACAGCCACTCTGACGGCACTTCGGTCATCGGGTGATCACCTCCAGAAACGGGTCTTGACAAGTATATACATATTCATGGCGCGTTCATATCTCCCCGTCAATTGGCCTTCTGAAAGGCCTGGTCACGGCGAGCCGGGCCGAGGCGCGAAAT
>CAIYXE010000097.1 GCA_903930095.1 uncultured Hyphomicrobiales bacterium | reverse complement strand
GGCAGTTCTTCTCGCGCGCTATCGAAACGGGAGGCCATCTCAATTCCCTGGCGGCAGTGCGGGAGGGGCGTGCGGATGTCTGCGCCATCGACAGCGTGTGCGTGGCCCTTGCGAGGCGCTACCGTCCGGAGGCGCTTGCCGGTCTCGCCGAGATCGCGCGCTCACCCTCCGTACCGGGCCTGCCGCTGATCACGCGAGTTGGCCGCCCGCAAGAACTCCGCGAGGGACTTCGGCTGGCCTTTGCCGATCCGGAACTGCAGGAGGTGCGTGCCGCGCTGCTGCTGTCAGGCGTCTCGGTTCTCGACGAGCAGGCGTATGATCGCATCAACCGGCTTGAAGCAGAGATGGAGGAGGCTGGCGGCGTGATCCTTCTTTAGCGCGCGTTGCGCGGCGCAAGTTCTTCCGGCGAGGGGCGCGCCTTCACGAAATCTTCCTTGGTTTCGCAATGCAGCGCCAGGGCGTGCAGCTTCGGGAACTTGTCATTGGGGAACACGTCCGGCAGACGCAGCTTCATGAAGCCCGCCATGCAGCCGATGGTCACGTCGGCCTGCGTGAACTTGTCGTCGAAGAACCACGGCGCGCCGCAGTCATGTTCCAGCCTGTCAAGCCCCGCGCGTATCTGGGACAGCATGCGCTTCTCCAGGTCGCGGTTGATGTGCTTGTCGATGTGGAACAACCGCTCATGGAACAGGGCAACCGCCTTGTCCGTCGTGCCCAGCGCCATCACCACCGCCTGCAGCACCTTGCGCCGCTGCGGCCCATGGGCCGGTGTCAGGGCCCGCGCGGGGCCAGCCATCTCGTCCAGATGGTCGATGATGGCGGAGGAATCGATCAGCGTCTCACCGCTTTCGAGGATCAGGCATGGCACGCGGATCAGCGGATTGATCTTCTGAACCTCCGGGACGTTCCGGAACACTGAGATCGCATTGCGCGTGAAGGGCATGTGGTAATGGTTCAGCGTCACCGCCACCCGCCGCACGAAGGGAGAGTCGAACTGGCCCACGAGGATCATGGGTGCGATATTGATCCGCCTTCAGTGCGTTGTCGAGAGCCCTGTCTTCATCCTCTTGGCGTCATCCCGGCGAAAGCCGGGATCCAGCTTTGGGCCGGCACCATCCTTTGATCAGGAGAGCCGCTCGAGCGCCCTGTCGCGGCCAATCAACGGAAGGAGTTGGGCCAACTCCGGGCCATGGTCGAGGCCCGTTAGCGCGAGGCGGAGCGGCATGAACAGCGCCTTGCCCTTGCGGCCCGTCGCCACCTTCACAGCCTCCGTCCAGCTCTTCCAGGTGGTGCCGTCCCATGGTGAAGCGGGGAGCAGACCACACGCGTCCCTGATAAAGTCGCGATCTTCTGGCGCAACGACAGCGTTGATCGGGCCACTCACGACCATTTCCCATCCTGCCGTATCCGCGAGTTTCCCGATGTTGCCGCGAACGGCGAGCCAGAATTCCTCTGAAGCCGAGGGCAGCCTGTCCTTCACTGCCTCCCACGGCAAATGGTGCAGCAGCTTGGCGTTGAGCTGCGACAGCTCCGCCTCGTCGAAGCGGGCGGGCGCGCGCGATAGCTTGTCAAGGCCGAAGCCTTCGACAAGCTCGGTATAATCCGCGCACGGATGGATGTTGTCGGAGGTGCCCAGCAGCGCGGCATGGCTCACCACCGCCATCGGCTCCAGCCCGCCCTCGCGCATGGAGGCGATGGACAGCGATCCCAGCCGCTTCGACAGGCCCTTGCCGTCAGCACCTGTGAGAAGGCTGTGGTGCGCATAGTTGGGAACATTTCCGCCGAGCGCTTGCGTGATCTCGATCTGCACCGCGGTGTTCACCACATGGTCCTCGCCACGGATCACGTGGGTGACCGCGAAGTCGATGTCGTCGATGACGGACGGCAGCGTATAGAGATAAGTCCCATCCTCCCGCACCAGCACGGGGTCTGAGAGGCCCGTGGTGTCGATCGCCTGCGGCCCGCGGATCAGGTCGTTCCACGGCATCATGCGGCCATCGAGCTTGAAGCGCCAGTGCGGCCTGCGGCCTTCCGCCTCCAGCGCCCGCCTCTCCTCATCCGTCAGCTTCAGCGCGGCGCGGTCATAGACGGGCGGCGCCCCGCGCGCCATCTGGCGCTTGCGGCGGCGGTCGAGTTCGTCGGCGGTTTCATAGCAGGCGTAGAGCCGGCCTGCGGCGCGCAGCCTGTCAGCCAGTTCGTCATAGCGCGCAAAGCGCTTCGACTGCCATTCGACGCGGGCCGGGCGGATGCCGAGCCAGTCAAGGTCAGCGGCGATGCCGTCGGCATATTCCCTGGTCGAGCGCGCCGTATCGGTATCGTCGTAGCGCAGCACGAACTGCCCGCCTGTCTTGAGCGCCATCAGCCAGTTGAGAATCGCGGTGCGTGCATTGCCGATGTGGATGCGCCCCGTGGGCGAGGGCGCGAAGCGGACGATCGTCATGTTCATCGCCCGTCCCGGAAGCCGTTGGTGATCGGGTAGCGCCGGTCCCGCCCGAAGTTGCGCCGCGTGATCTTGACGCCCGGTGCCGCCTGGCGCCGCTTGTATTCGGCCACATAGAGCATGTGCTGCACGCGCTTCACCAGGGCCTCGTCATAGCCGGTGGCGGCGATGATCTCCGCCACGGGGATCTCTTTCTCGACCAGGGATTCGAGGATCGTGTCGAGCACGCCATAGGGTGGCAGCGAATCCTGGTCTGTCTGGTTCTCGCGCAGTTCAGCCGTTGGCGCCTTGGTGATGATGCGCTCGGGGATCACGTAGCCGCGCCCGTTGCGCCAGGCGGCCAGGCGGTAGACCTCCGTCTTGTAGACGTCCTTGATCGGGTTGTAGCCGCCGTTCATGTCGCCATAGAGCGTTGCATAGCCGACCGACATCTCGGACTTGTTGCCGGTGGTCAGCACCATCGATCCGAACTTGTTGGAAATCGCCATCAGGATCACGCCGCGGGCGCGCGACTGGAGGTTTTCCTCCGTGATGCCGGGAGACGTGCCTTCGAACATGGGCTGCAGCGCAGACAGGAAGCCCTCAACCGGCTGCTTGATGGGCACCACGTCATAGCGCACCTGCAACAGCTTCGCGCATTCCTCGGCGTCGATCAGGCTTTCGCGGCTGGTGTAGGCATAGGGCAGCATCACGCAGTGGACCTTGTCAGCCCCCAGCGCATCCACCGCCATGGCGGCGACGACGGCGGAGTCAATTCCGCCGGAGAGGCCCAGCACCACGCCGGGAAAGCGGTTCTTCAAGACATAGTCGCGCAGGCCCAGCACGCAGGCCTGCCAGGTTTCCTCTTCCTTCTCCGGAAGGGTCACGATTTCGCCCGGCATGCAGCGCCAGCCATCCGTTTCGCGGCGCCATTCGGTCAGCGCGAGCTGCTCCTCGAACATCGGCATCTGCCAGGCGATGCTGCGGTCGGCATTGAGCACGAAGGAGGCGCCGTCGAAGACGAGCTCATCCTGCCCGCCCACCTGGTTGAGGTAGGCCATGGGCAGTCCCGTTTCGGTGACGCGCGCGACGACGAGGTTGAGGCGAACGTCGTCCTTGTTGCGCTCGAAGGGCGAGCCGTTCGGAACGAGCAGCAGTTCCGCCCCCGTCTCCGCCAGCGTCTCGCAGGTTTCCTCCGTCCAGATATCCTCGCAGATCGGCACGCCGATCCTCACGCCCTTGAAGGCGATGGGGCCAGGTGCGGGCCCGGCGTCGAACACCCGCTTCTCGTCGAAGACGCCGTAGTTCGGCAGGTCGAACTTGTGCCGGACGGTCTCGATTCGTCCGTTGGCGAGGAGGGCGACGGAATTGTAGAGATGCGGCCCCTCACGCCAGGGAAGGCCCATCAGCACGGCAGGCCCCGTCGCCGTATCCTTCGCCAGTTCCTCCACCGCGGCGCGGCAGGCCGCGACGAAGGAGGGGCGCAGCACCAGGTCCTCCGGCGGGTAGCCGCAGATATAGAGTTCCGGGAACAGGATGAGGTCCGCCTCCTGCGCCTGCTCGCGCGCCTTGCGGGCACGGGCGAGATTGGCGTTGATAGCCCCGAGCGTGGGGTTGAGCTGGGCCAGCGCGATGATGAGTCTGTCGGTCATGGCTGGGGGTCTTAGCGGATGCGGGCCAGCCCTTCAATTGCGTGCCGTTGACGGCGCGCGCGCAAATGCGCATGACTGCCCGCATGATCCTGAAAAGCCTCATCGATGCCCGCCCTCCGGGCGATGCCGCCATCTCCGCCTCCGGCCGCGCCGGCCTCGGCTATGGCCTGTTTGCCTCCCTGTGCGAGGAGACGCTGGTGGCGCTCCGCGCCCTGGGCCTTCAGCGCAATGACAGGCTGGCCATGGTGCTGCCCAACGGGCCGGACATGGCGGCAGCTTTCGTTGCGGCGGCAAGTGCCGTCACCGCCGCGCCGCTCAACCCCGCCTACCGGGAGGAGGAGTTCCACTTCTACATGGAGGACCTGAAGGCCAGGGCCCTGCTGGTGGAGGAGGCCAGCACATCGCCCGCCATCGCCGCCGCGCACCGGCTGGGCATTCCGGTCTTGACGCTTCACCCCGCGCGCGAGGCGGGGGCCTTCACGCTCTCAGGCGGCGCGGCGGGCCCCGCCGTCAGGCAGGGTGCGGCGGAGAGCGCCGACGTGGCGCTGGTGCTCCACACCTCCGGCACCACCTCCCGGCCCAAGATCGTGCCGTTGACGCATGCCAACCTGATTGCGTCCGCCAACAACATCCGCGGTACGCTCCGCCTCACCGAGGCCGACCGCTGCCTCAGCATCATGCCGCTGTTCCACATCCATGGGCTGGTTGCCGCCGTGCTCGCGACATTTACCGCGGGAGGATCGATCTTCGCCACGCAGGGCTTCAATGCGTTGAAGTTCTTCGCGCAGATGGAGGAGGCGAAACCCAGCTGGTACACGGCCGTGCCCACCATGCACCAGGCCATCCTGGCACGCGCCGGGCGCAACGAGGACATCATCAAGGCCCATCCGCTGCGCTTCATCCGCTCAAGCTCGGCCTCGCTTCCCGTGCCGGTGTTCCATGCCCTGGAGGCTGCCTTCTCCTGCCCGGTCATCGAGGCCTATGCGATGACCGAGAACGCCCACCAGATGACCTCGAACCAGCTGCCGCCGGGCAGGCGCAAGCCGGGCTTCGTGGGGTGCGCGGCAGGGCCCGAGGTTCAGGTGATGTCGCCTGACGGGCGGCTGCTCGGCCCCGGCGAGGAGGGCGAGGTTGTCACGCGTGGGCCCAACGTCACGCCCGGCTATGAAAACAATCCGTCCGCCAATGAGCAGGGCTTTGCCTTCGGATGGTTCCACACGGGCGACCAGGGCTTCATGGACGAGGACGGTTTCCTCAAGATCACGGGCCGGCTCAAGGAAATCATCAACCGCGGCGGCGAGAAGGTGGCGCCGATGGAGGTGGACGAGGTGCTGATGGAGCATGATGCGGTGGCGCAGGCCGTCACCTTCGCCATGCCGCATGACAAGCTCGGCGAGGAGGTTGCGGCCGCCGTGATGCTGCGCGAGGGCGCCTCCGCCGGCGAGCGGGAGTTGCAGGACTTCGCCAACCAGCGCCTCGCCGCCTTCAAGGTGCCGAAGCGCATCGTGATCCTCGAGGAGATCCCCAAGGGCGCGACCGGCAAGCTGCAGCGCATCGGGCTTGCCCAGAAGCTGGGGCTGGCATGACGAGGATCTGCGTTTTCGGCGCGGGCGCCATCGGCGGCTACATCGGCGCACGCCTGGCAATGAAGGGTGAGGCGGAGGTTTCGCTCGTCGCGCGCGGGGCTCATCTCGCGGCGATGCAGTCCAACGGCCTTACGCTGCGGCAGGCGGGAGAGACCCACCTCGTGCGGCCGCGCGTGACGGATGACCCGCGCGCGCTGGGGCCTCAGGATTTCATCATCCTGGCGATCAAGGCGCATGGCGTGCAGGGCGTCATCGGCGATCTCATGCCGCTCATCGGCAGGGATACGGCGATCCTCTTTGCGCAGAACGGGCTGCCCTGGTGGTACTTTTACGGCATCGGCGGCCCGCTGGAGGGAACGAGGCTCGAAAGCGTCGATCCGGGCGGCGAGATCTGGAACCGGCTTGGGCCGGAGCGCGCCATCGGCTCCGTGGTCTGGCAGGCCGCCGAGCTTGAGGCGCCGGGCGTCATCGCGCACCACTACGGCGATCGCATGCCCATCGGCGAGCCCACGGGCGGGAAGACGGCACGCGCCAGCCTGCTGAGCGGCCTCCTGACCGCGGCCGGCATCAAGAGCCCGGTGCGGCCCAATCTCAGGAACGAGATCTGGCTCAAGCTCTGGGGCAATCTCAGCTTCAACCCGGTCAGCGTGCTGACAGGCGGAACGCTCGTGGACCTCGCCACCGACCCCGGCACCCGCCGGGTCATCCGCGCGATGATGGAAGAGGCCCGCGCCGTGGCCGGGGCGCTGGGCGTCAGCTTTGCCGTCGATGCGGAGGAGCGCATGGACATGGCGGCAAAGGTGGGCGCACACCGCACCTCCATGTTGCAGGACGTGGAGGCGGGCCGTCCAACCGAACTCGAGGCCCTGCTCGGGGTGGTCATCGAACTCGCCGGGATTGTGAAAATTGCCACGCCGAGCTTGCAATTGGTGTATGATCTCTGCAAATTCCGCTGCCGGAAGGCCTGAGCAGGGCCGCCGCAGTTCAAGGACGGTTTCACATGCGCCTCGACAACGAAAAGCCCGACTACGACAGCATCGAGGACCGGCGCGGCCAGGGTGGCGGCTTCGGCATGCCCGGCGGCCGCGGCGGGCGCATCAACATCCCGATGGGCGGCGGGCGCGCCGGCGGATTCAGCCTCAGGACCATCCTGTTCATGGTCGCGATCTACTTTGTCCTGAAGCTGTTCGGCATTGATCTGCTTCACGTCCTGAACCCGGGCGGAATGCCTGTGCCCAGCGGGACGGAGAGCCAGATCACGATCCCTGACGCCAAGACAGACATCACGGACAACAGCGGCGTTCCAGCGCCGGGCAACACCACGGCGAGCGCCAAATCGGATGCCGGCAAGGAATTCGTGGCGCGCGTGGTCGGCTCCACCAGCCGTGTCTGGGACCAGATCTTCACGCAGATTGGGCAGCCCTATGAAAAGCCCAAGCTCGTGCTGTTCGATGGTTTCGTCCAGTCTGCCTGCGGCATGGGGCAGTCGGCCATGGGGCCCTTCTACTGCCCGGGAGACAAGAAGGTCTATATCGACCTGAGCTTCTATCAGGACATGAAGAACAAGCTCGGCGCGCCCGGTGACTTTGCGCAGGCCTACGTGATCGCGCATGAGGTGGGCCACCATGTGCAGAACCTGCTCGGCATCGCGGGCAAGGTCACGGCACGCCGCATGCGCGTCTCGCAGGAGGAGGGCAATGCGCTCTCCGTGCGCATGGAGCTTCAGGCCGACTGCTTCGCCGGTATCTGGGCCCAGGAGGCGAATGCCTCCGCCAACATCCTCGAGGAAGGCGACATAGAGGAGGGCCTCAACGCCGCCGCCGCCATTGGCGACGACCGCCTGCAGAAGAAGTCCCAGGGCTATGTGGTGCCGGAGTCCTTCACCCATGGCACCTCCGCCCAGCGCGTGCAGTGGTTCAAGCGTGGCTTCAGCGCGAAGAGCCTGCGCGACTGCGATACCTTCGCGACCGGCAGCCTCTGATCCCGCCCCGGCGGGCGAGGCTGTTGACCGAAATCAAGGCGGCCGCCATCAGCGCCGCCCATCCTTGAACGATCCTGATCATTAACCGGTATCGAGGAGCGTTCCATGACCAGCAAGATACTCTGTGCCACCGACGGTACGGAGAATTCCACACATGCAGTTGAACTCGCCGGGCTGCTTGCGGCGAAGCTCGGCGCCAGCCTGTCGATCTGTGCGGTGAACGTGGCGCGGGGCGGCGTGCGCGGTCCTCTGATCTACAACTGGGAGGATGCGGAGGTGAAGTCGATCCTCGATGCGGCGGCCAAGACAGCCCGCAAGGCGGGCGCGTCACAGGTGGATGAGCTGGCCTTGAGGAGCCGCGAGGCCGCCTCCGCCATCGTTCAGTATGCGGAGGAAAACGGCTACGGCCACATCGTGGTCGGCACCGGCGACAAGCGCGGCGTGTCCCGCCTGGTCCTCGGTTCAGTCGCCGCCGATGTGGCCAGCCGCGCCCATTGCAGCGTAACCGTGGCGCGCTGAGGCCTCCGCCACCCCGCCCCGCCATCTTGTGCATCGGTCCCGCCTGGCGCAATAAGGGCGCGGGGTTGGGGGAGGAACATGAGAGTGGCGGACGATGAGGCAATCCTGCGCAGGCTTTTTGCAGCCGCTGTCGAGGCAGCAAACCCTGCTGCCGCGGTGGTACGCAACCTGCCCGCACGGCCCGTGGGCCGAACCGCCGTCATCGCGGTCGGCAAGGCCGCGGTGCCCATGGCGAAGGCGGTGGAAGAGAATTGGGACGGTCCCCTCGAGGGCCTTGTCATCGCGCCGCATGGCTATGCGCATGGGCTGACGCGGCTTGACCTCGTTCACGCCAGCCACCCCGTTCCCGATCAGTCGAGTCTTGCGGCCGCGGACAGGGCGCTGGCGCTTGCCGGAACCCTCAAGGCGGGCGATCTGCTCATCGCGCTTATTTCCGGCGGCGCATCCGCGCTGATGTCGAAGCCTGTGCCCGGCATTTCCATCGACGAGAAGTTCGGCCTGGTCCGGGCGGTGCTGCAGTGCGGCGCCAACTTTGCGGAACTCAACTGCGTCAGGAAGCAGGTCTCCGCCGTGATGGGCGGCAGGCTGGCGCGGGCCGCGGGGGCAGCCGCCATCCACACCCTCGCGCTCTCCGACGTGCCGGGCGATGATCCCGCCATCATCGGTTCCGGCCCGACGGTGCCAGACCCGACACGCAAGACGG
>CAIYXE010000096.1 GCA_903930095.1 uncultured Hyphomicrobiales bacterium | reverse complement strand
TCGTCAAAGCTGACGATCTTCTTTTTCTCGAACCGGACACGGTCCTTCAGAACATCACTGAGGGCTTTCATCAACACGGCCGTGTCGATGAAGATGCCGTCGTCATAGGCCACCATCGGCCGCTGGGTGCCGGTGCCGAAATCAAGCACGACATCCTTTGCCGGCTGCATCACGACCCCGACATAGGGCTCGAGGCCTGACTCGCTGCGCTTTTCAAAGTAGGTCGGCACGATCACGGCTCCGCCCTTCAAACCTGCAATCTCGCCGCGCGCGACCTTGGCGTAAAAGCGGTAGGCATCGACCCCGATACGATCAATGACCGCCTGCATCTCGGGTTCGTTGTCCATCGAGACGGGGGCCAGCAGCCCGCCAGCATTGTGCGATGTCAGCGACTCGAAGCGATCGGCGATGACCGTCACATCACTGAAGCCACGCTCAACAAGCTCGTAGGCCGTAAACAGACCGATGGCACCGGCACCAAGGACGACAACCGGTTCGGATCTGTTGGCCTCACCAGCCTGAGATGCTTCCTCGGCAAGGCTCACGACATAGTTTGCCGACCCTGGCGCGAGCGTCCAGCCGCTTCCGCCGTGGCCGTAGTTATGTGCGATTATCCGGCTTCCGTCCTGCTGGACGCTCAGGTTAGGGGCGCCACGGCGCATCGGCCGGTGGCACAATATCCTTTCGCCGAGGTAGGCGTCGGCAAGCCGGGGCGGCACGACGGAGCGAACCTCTGCTTTCGCAACGCCCGCCTGGCCGATGCTGCTCGACAGGCCGAAGGTTGCGGGCAAGAGTGCCGAGGTCTGCAAAAAGTCGCGCCGCGTGAATGATGTCTTCAAAGCTAATCTCCCGTGTTTGGCTTCATTTAAGTACAATTCCTGCGGATATGTCAATTGCAGAGCAGGAGTAAATCATAAAGTAGCGCTAACTATACCTACTTTGGGGCGGGCGACCGGGCTATCGACATGTGACAGACAAAGCCAGTTATTCCACCAAGTTGACATTTATGGCAACTACGTATGCAAGGGTCCTTTGTTCGGCCCAAACCTGATTGGGCGTCTTCTGCCCACGACGCGTTCGCCAATGTGCTGACGCCCGAACACCTTCACGCCCAGAAAGCCCGCCTTAAGGTAAGTGGCTGACAAGTCAGCGGGGCCTATCAATGGGCAGAGGGCTGGGCCGGTCTCGTCGGAACACATAATCGACTTGGTGCCGAGTTGATGGAGCTCACGATGCCGGGCACGACGACCATGTCAATGATCACAACGAGACTCTTCGTTAAGAAGTTGAAGACATCCAGATGGCCGACTCTTGCGCCGCCCAGTGGCCCAGTTTTACTCCGGCGTTGACATGCCTTTGTTCGTTTGCCCGCATCGTCACCGGGTATGTCAGAGAACACCCCTTACTCCTGCACTTTTCAAGCTTTGACTATCGATGATTGCGGCGGTAAGCGGCGCTTCCATTACCCGCGGCCGTTCGTCTTAGCGGCGATTACTGCGGGCTGGAGCCGGGAGGAGGCGGCGAGACCTGATGGCATGGACCGGCAGATCTGGTGCGATTGACCGATCACGCTGACAACTGCCTCTGCCGATGAGCAATGGGCCGGTTTCGGCCAATGCTGAAGAAGGCTACCGCATGGCCGCTTTGCTGCTCCATGGAATAACCAAATGTGCAGTTCTTTCCGGGGAGCACTTCAGAAAGAGCCTCAGGTACCAGCCCCGACAGAATTTTCAGGCCTCTTTTGAGATTTGAGTGGGTGACCTAAGGGTAGCATAGCAATCATCCCATTGTTCGACCAGGCAGACCATCCCTCCGTCCCGACCTTGCGGCCTGAACGGCGAGG
>CAIYXE010000095.1 GCA_903930095.1 uncultured Hyphomicrobiales bacterium | reverse complement strand
TGCCTATAACTCGGAAGTTCATTCGACGCGCGACATGGGCGTGGACGAGTTGAACTATGCCTATGAGGATTATGGGCTCACCGACACAATTTTCCTCATCGGCGCCAACCCGCTCGAGACGCAGACGAACCTGTTCCTGAACCACATGGTTCCCGGCATCCGCAAGGGCGCGAAGGTGATCGTGGTCGACCCGCGACATACGGTGACGATAAACGCCTGCCGGGTCGAGGCCGGCAAGGATAACGTGCTCCATTTGCCGATCACTTCCGGAACCGATCTGGCGTTGTTCAACACGCTGTTCACATACATTGCTGACCAAGGCTGGATCGACAAGGACTTCATCGCCAACTCAACTATCGAGGGTGACGTTGCGCAGGCGCTGGACGAGGCGCACCCCGCACCTCTCGGCAGCTTCGAAATGGCGCGCGCCGAGTGCAAGATGTCGCTTGCCGACGGCGCAAAGATCTGTGGCGTCTCCGAGGACGACATCAAGAAGGCGGCCGAATGGATCGCCAAGCCCAAGGATGACGGTTCGCGCCGCAAATGCGTGACCGCATACGAGAAGGGAATCATCTGGGGCAATGACAACTACCGCACCATCGGCGCCCTGGTGAACATCGCGCTCGCGACCGGAAATATCGGCCGCGAAGGCGGCGGTGTGTGCCGCCTGGGCGGTCACCAGGAGGGCTACATGCGCCCGTCGGACGCGCATGTGGGCCGTCCGGCGCCCTACATCGACCAGCTGCTGATCGCCGGCCGTGGCAAGGTGCATCACATCTGGGCCAATGACCACTACAAGACGACGCTCAACGCCAGCGTCTTCAAGCGTGAGTATAACCGTCGCACCAACATGGTGAAGGAAGCCATGGATGCGCGCGCCGGTGCAACGCGTGAAGAACTGGTCGATGCCATCGTGGCGGCGATCGAGGCTGGCGGATTGTTCTCCGTTAACGTCGACATCATCCACAGTCAGATCGGCCAGGCGGCGCACGTCATACTGCCGGCGGTGGAATCGGGCGAGATGAATCTCACCTCCATGAACGGCGAGCGCCGTATGCGCCTCGTCGAGAAATACATGGATGGCCCGGGTTCCGCAAAGCCCGACTGCCTGATCGCGGCTGGGATTGCCCAGCACCTCGAGCGCGTCCTGCGCGAGCAGGGCCGAAATGAGTATGCCGACCAGTTCAAGGGCTATGACTGGAAGACCGAAGAAGACGCCTTCATGGACGGCTATCACAACAACACCGGCAAGATCGTCACTTATGACCGTCTCCGTGTCATGGGCAACAATGGCGTGCAGGAGCCGGTGGTTGACTTCAAGGATGGCCAACTTGTCGGGACTAAGCGCCTCTATGAAGATGGCAAGTTCACCCGTCATGGCCGGGAGGACAAGAAGGCCCTGTTCTGCGGTGGGGCGTGGCGCGGTCTGCAGGCTGCGGGAAAGGCGGCCCAGAGGGACAACTACCGGTTCCTCGTCAACAATGGCCGCTCCAACATCAACTGGCAGAACTGGTTCCTGGACAAGGACGACGATTTCGTTGCCGATCGTTTCCCCTATCCCTTCATCCAGATCAACCCGTCGGACATGGCGGAGCTGGGACTCAATCCCGGTGACCTGGTCGAAGTTTACAACGATGTCGGTGCCACCCAGGCGATGGTCTATCCGGAAGCGACGGCCCGCAAGAACGAAACCTTCATGCTGTTCGGTGCGCCAAGCGGCACGCAGGGCAACATCGTGAATGCCGGCGTCAACGAACTGATCCTGCCGAACTACAAGCAGACCTGGGCCAACATCCGCAAGATCTCGGATGCGCCGGCCTCGGTGAGGGCTTTGTCGTTCAAGTCGTTCGACTACGTCGCCTCGTAACAACAATCGGTGGCCCGGCAGATATGCCGGGTAACCTCTCTTGGAGAGATGGGGGTCCGATGAACCAGTTGTTTCGTCCT
>CAIYXE010000094.1 GCA_903930095.1 uncultured Hyphomicrobiales bacterium | reverse complement strand
ACCGAGCGCAGCAGGCTGCGCTTGTTGGGGTCAACCTCGGCGGCGCGGCGGTTGGTGCGGCGCAGCGAGAAGCCGTAGCAGGCGGGGTTGCCGGGGGGTGAGGCGACGCCCGAGACCTCCACATCCTCCACCGCGCCGAACTGGCCGCGCAGCATGGTCTGGAACTGGCGCACCGCGCCCTTTTCCGCCAGGCTGTTGAAAAGAACCGAAACATCAACGCCCGCGCGGCCCAGCCAGCGGTCAATCGGCTCGCCTCTGGCCTGTTCCTCGCTGCCCAGCTGCGCGCTGTCCAGGAAGGCTGCGTTGGCGGAGAGGATCTTGCGGTCAAGGTCGGTCACCACGAAGGGTTCCGGCATGTCGCGGATCACGTTCATGACGCCGGCCTGGGCGCGTGAGATCACGATGCCGCTGGCGCCCGCCGCAATCGGTTGAAGGCGCATCAGGTAGCAGGTGGCGCTGTCCTGGCGGAAGATGGTGGCCGAGAGCACCGCCTGCTGCTGGCCGCCTTCCAGGCTGAGGGCGACGTCGTCTGCCCGCCCCGTGGCCCGGAGCGAGCCCATGAGCACGTCCACCTGCTCCTGGTCGGCGCCGTCAAAGAGGCTCTGGAACTGCATTCCGATCAGCCGTTTCATCGGCTTGCCCACAAGTGTGGCGGCCGCGGCGTTGGTCTCCGTCACGCGGGCGCTGCGCGCATCGACCACGATGATCGCCTCGGAGGCGACCTGCATCAGCAGGCGGTAGCGGGTTTCGGCGTGGCGGAGCCTGGCATATTCCTGCTCGATCGATTGTTCCGCCGCCAGCAGGCGCTGCTGGATGGCCGCCAGGTTGCGCATGTCGCGGCCGATTGCCAGGAACTGGCCGCGGCCGCCGGCCTTCATCACGCTGTAGCGCACCGGAATGTCCGGCTCGCCCGCGACCGGGTGGTTGATCTGGCGCCAGCGCGGGGGAAGGCCGAGGGCGGCCTCCTGGATCATCTGCTCGATCTTGGGCTGGCTCTCGATGGTGGAGACCTCGCTCCAGGCGCGGCCGGCCCAGGAGCCGAACTGCCTGCCCTGCAGATCGCCCGTGGTGATGACGCTTTCGGCCACCGTGCCGTCAGCGTTGAGCACGAGGGCGATGTCAACGGCGGCGGAGAACAGCAGCGCCGCCTCGGCCGCTTCCAGCCGGGCCAGCAGGCCGGCGATCCCGGCTGTTGCTTCCCGGTCCTGTGGATTATGAGACACGCGTCTGAGCGTCACGGTTATATCCTTTTCCGGCAACGGGTTAGGCGCCACATGTCAAATCACTCCCGCAACGGCGAGCCAGCGCCTTGCCTGGACAACCGCTTCCTGGGCATCGCTGATCACGGCATCCGCGTCGAGCGGGGGCGTCGGGCGGGCTTGCCCGGCAAAGGCAACGCCGCCAACCATGATGCGAACGCCGCGGTTCCGCGACTGCGCCCTCACCTCCCGGATGGCTGACCGGAGGGCTGGAAGCAGGCGTTCACCGCTCACTGAAAATCCAACGAAATCATATTCTTCCTCTGAGGCGGCCTGGCCCGCCAGCACGTCGGATGCGGTGTGCAGGGTGCGCACCCTCCAGCCGTCGCGCAGCAGCAGTTCCTCAACCATGCGTAAGCCCAGCACGTGCTGCTCGCCGGGAGCGGGCATCAGCAGGGCCGAGCCGCGCTCCGCAAACAGGTCGCCCGCTGGCAGCCGCAGCTGGCGCATCAGGCGCTGGATGCGCGACACGCCGATCGTCACGTCCAGAAAGCTCACATCGTCGCTGCACCACATATCCCCCATCAGCCGCGCCGCGGGCGCGAGAAGCTCGAGCATCACCGATTCGGCGCTGGCGCCATCATCGAGAAGCTGCGCGATCAGCGCCCCGGCGTCCGAATCATCCGGGCTGAAAACCAGGTGTGCGAAGGTTTCCACCATCTCCGGCGGAATGCCGCGCAGCCGGAACGAGGGCACATCATTCATGCCCGCCTCCCCAATTCGCATCTATCAAGCACGCTCATCGGACCAACCCGCTCAAGCGATGGACATCCAGCATCCGCACACCCCCCCGCCGACCCACCAGGCCCCCGAAGCTCGCGCGCTGCCGCAGCAAAGAAAGAAAGAGCCCTCCAAGCTGCAACACACATACTATGTCGCAAATCTCTGACGTCAACAAGTATTGACACATTTGCGGGGCGGGTTTAGCGTCCTTGAAGGGTTACATTCCTCCACCCCGCCTCAAGCGGGAGTGCAGCGGACCCGGGAGAAGAGACGGATGCAAGCGCTTCACGGCCAGCATGAAACCCGCAAGGGCCTCTATACGGACGCCGAACGGCTCCGGCGGGATTCATCCCCCTGGACGATGGTCCAAGCCATTCTGGCACCGCTGCAATTCCTCGTTTTCCTGGTGAGCCTGGGCCTGGTGCTGCGCGCCCTTATGACCGGCGAAGGGGCCTTCGCGGCCAATGTCTCCATCATCCTCAAGACGCTGCTGCTCTATACGATCATGGTGACGGGCTCCCTGTGGGAGAAGGACGTTTTCGGCAAGTATCTCTTTGCCCCCGCCTTCTTCTGGGAAGACGCCGTCAGCTTCATCGTGATCGCGCTGCATACGGCTTATCTGGTGTGCCTGCTCACGGGCGCCTTGAGCGAATCGGGCCTGCTGCTGCTCGCGCTCGTTGCCTATGCAGCCTACGTCATCAACGCCGCCCAGTT
>CAIYXE010000093.1 GCA_903930095.1 uncultured Hyphomicrobiales bacterium | reverse complement strand
ATCACGAATGAGCAGCGTCTAGACTATGCGCGACGTTACATCGATTCATACGTCGACGAGGAGCGCGATGATCCATACTTCGCGGAAGTCATTGAACTTCGGAGAGCCGATGGAAAATCTGCGCTTATCTGCTGTCTAACCCAGATGGGAGGCCAAAGCGGACTCCTCCCGGAATGGTATGGTTGCCACCCGAGTCACGAGGCATTTTTTGCGGAGCTTCGAAAGCGGGGGTGGTGGTTACTGAAAGATTCTGCCAGCGGAATTCCGGACCAGAAACTTCTGGAGCTTTGGTAACACGGGACTGCGTCCTTCGGATGAATGGATGGAATAGTATTTGTCGAAGCTGGATGGCGAGCACATGAAAGAGAATGACGTGGAAGAATTGCCGCCTGAGCTGGTAGCGGTGCGGGACGCCGCAGTTGCCAGTGCATATGGCGAAGGTTCCCTTCCAAAGGGCGCAGACGAGCTGTTCAACTGGCTGTTTTGGCAAGCCAATGCGATGGATTTAGACGATCCATGTTTCAGCCTGGATAGGTTGGACCTCGATGACGAGGAGGCTCGAGCTGGACTGGAATTGGCTGACGACGAACAACTGTCAGATCAACAGAGACTGGAATATGCGCGCGGGCAAATAGAACGTATCTGGCGCAACGACGATATCAACTTCGCTCATGCATATAGGATCGAAGGGCAGGATGGGCGTTTTACGTACTTGTGTGGGACGAGCTGGTCTGCGGGACAGGGTGGACCAGAAACCGATTGCGACGGCACATACCCGAGCAAGGAGGCCTATCTGCGCCGTCTCGAAGAAGGTGGCATGAGCAATGAGACCGCCGAGACGATCTCAATCGATACCGTCCTGAAAAATTGGCGGCGTTGATCGTGATCGGGTCTCTCTGCTTGGGTTTTGGGATGCGGCGGCTTCTGCTGTATGTTGCCCGCCATGAGGGCGGAGCAGTGGCATGAGCAAGAACGTGGATCTTGGGTTCAAAGCGCTGAAGGAAAGACAGAGATCCATCTGGGCTGCGTGTCGTCTCAATCCCTGTCGTTGGATTATCGTCGCGGTTGCTTCAGAAATACCGGACATAAAATTCCGGGCGAGGTGTTAGCAATGCTCGCAACTCATCGTGGAGAGAAGCCGACGCTATTCGAGGTGGCGAAAACATCGAAAGAATTGTTCGTTCGTGAACTACGCGCGAGGCTCTACCTCTTAAAGATCGCAGGGCTTAAAACTGCCATTTCCAGGCCCGTCGAATCCAGAAACACGATTTTCGGACGGAAAGAGTGAAAGACCTCAGGGGTCGGAGCAGATCGCAAATGGCATTTGTTTTTTACGACACCGAAACAACAGGTAGTAGCACCTTCTATGACCAGATACTGCAATTTGCTGCGATCAGGACAGACGACGCACTGAACGAAGTTGACCGCTTTGAGATCCGCTGCCGTATTCAGCCGCATGTCTTGCCTGCCCCGGGCGCGCTTCTTGTTACAGGTGTCACGCTGGATCAGGTGTCTGATCCCGCTCTTCCCTCCCACTTCGAAATGGCGTCCGTGATCCATGAGAAGCTCTCGGAATGGTCACCCGCGGTATTTGCAGGCTACAACAGCCTCGAGTTCGACGAGGATCTCCTTCGGCAGGCCTTCTATCAGTCGCTGCTAAACCCATACTTGACAAACACCAACGGTAACAGCCGGTTGGACATCATGCGTCTCGCCTTGGCCGTGCACGAATTCGAACCCGGTCACCTCGAAGTTCCCCGAAGAGATGATGGCGCGATAACCTTCAAACTTGATCGGCTGGCGCCTGCAAACGGTTTCCTGCATCCCAATGCGCATGATGCCATGGCTGATGTCGAGGCAACGATCTTTTTGGCGAAATTCGCGAAGGAGAGGGTGCCT
>CAIYXE010000092.1 GCA_903930095.1 uncultured Hyphomicrobiales bacterium | reverse complement strand
TCATGCGGAGCGACGTGGTCTTGCCGCAACCGGATGGCCCGAGAATGGAGAGGAATTCACCCGCCTTCACGGCCAAGTCATTGTCGGCCACGGCAACGACATCGCCGAAGCGCTTGGTGACCGTACGGAATTCGATGACGTTTGGGGATTCGTTCACGTTACCCAGGGGAAAGCATATTTCCTAAAGGTTCGGACAGCGACGGGAGATTGTCAACCTGGCCCGGCGAGGCGGGGGTCCCGCGCCAGGGTCAGCGGTCGCCTGCCCCGTCGCGGAAGTCGACGGTATAGCAGCCCTCACTCAGCAGAGGCATCAGGAGGTCGGGCTGCAGTTCCAGCGCTAATTCGGCGTCAATGATCAGCACATAAGCGCCATGCGGGCGGGCAGGCTTCAGGGCGTCGGAGCGGTTGTGTGCAAAGTCCTTCCACGGCCGCTCGCAGAGCTTGCCGGGAAGATCGGCCAGTTGCTTGCGGATGATGTCCTGCGTGCCGTCCGTCGAGCCCGTGTCGACGATCGCCCAATGGCTGATGAGCGGCCGCGCGTTTTCCAGACACCGCGCGATCACCGGTGCCTCATTCTTGACGATCATGCACAGGCACACGGTTTGAATGACCGGACCCTCGCTACAATTCGACTGAACCATCGGAATTTACCCATGCAACTGGTGCGATGTATTCAATTCCGACGGACACCCGCAAACTATGCTCCGTGGGCAAGGTAAACCAGCCCTGAACAAGCTGCCAACCGGGCACAAAACGAGTCCGCCCGGGCAGGGGCGGAGGCCGGATGTCCAGGCAACACACACGAAGAGAGCGCCTTGCAGCCTGGTTGCTGAGCCATGATCACGAAGTTCACGCCACTGATGGAGCAGGTTCTCGAGTTAGAGCTAGACTTATAGGAGAGTTGGAAGGTGTCGTCCGCATTTGCCGTCAGACTGGAAGACAGCACCGAGCCAAACCCGCTTCCCGACTGAACGTTGGAACTGCTTATCCTTGATACGTTCGTAATCAACGTATTGCCGCTGGCCGGTGGCGAGACGCTGCCGCCGGCACCCACGTTCATTGCGAGCGTGCATGTTTGCGAGTGGTTGCTCGAAGCGTAAAGCCCCACCAATCAACACCACAACATCAAGTCTCCGTTCGCACCGTTCGGATCGTCACAGAAGTCCCGGCAGCAATGTATGTCGTTCCCGCCGAACCCGTGGCGGTAGATGAGGTCAAGAAGGCAAGACTGCCACTGGCACCGGTCGCACCCTCCGCACCCATGACATACCCCGGCGCAGCTCCGCGTGCGCCAATCACAAACTCCTCCCATTTCGAGTTGTCGGACGCGGGCGGGAATGTAGCTCAAGGGTTAAAATCATCTGCTGGCGCGTCCAGCGAAGGTGGGCAATCCACCTCAGATTGCACGGCGAAGGGGGGCGGCACGCTGGCCTCGCGTCATCCGCGTCCCAGCCCTTGCATCACCCGGGCTTTTCCGCCATAAGCCGCCTCGCTGTAAGGCACCCGGCTGGGGGCTGAACGGAAGGGCCATTGTCAAGTGGCCAGGGGTCAAACCCCGT
>CAIYXE010000091.1 GCA_903930095.1 uncultured Hyphomicrobiales bacterium | reverse complement strand
GCTCTTGGGCGCCTTCTTCTTGGTTTCGACAACAGCCATCAGAGTCCGAAGCTCATCTTGAGGATTGCATAGAGTGCCGCGACGCCCATCGCCGCGGTGAAGAAGGTGTTGAGCAGAAGCGCTGCAAGTTTGGTGGCCGGCGCATGGACATAGTCCTCGATGATCACCTGCAGGCCCAGCCTCATGTGCCAGAGAAGCGTGATGACCGTCAGCGCCAGCAGGATGGCAACCAGCGGGTTCGCGAGGCTTGCCACCATCTCAGCACGGGTCGCGCCGATGTGCGCCATGATGAAACCGATGAGGAAGATCATGAGCGGAATGCCCGCGATGGCGGTGACCCGCTGCAGCCACCAGTGTTCGGTGCCGGCCTTGGCGGAGCCCAGCCCCAGCACGCGGCCCAAGGGCGTCTTTCCCATCATGACATCACTCCGTAAGCGAGCACCCAGATGGCGATGGTGAGGATGATCGAGGCGGCGAGGGTCAGCCTGGCGCCAGCCTCGACGGAGGCGAGCGCGAAGCCCCGCCCCGTGTCCCAGACCAGGTGGCGGATGCCGCCCAGCGTATGGTGCACCAGCGCCCAGGTGAAGCCGAACAGCACGATCTGCCCGATCCAGCTGCCGAAGACGGCCTGCACCAGGTTGAAATAGCTGTCCGAGGTTGCAGCCGCCGTCAGCCACCAGACCAGCAGCAAGGTGCCCGCATAGAGTGCGATGCCGGTGGCGCGGTGGACGATGGACATCATCATCGTCAAGCCGCCGCTGTAGATCTGCAGGTGCGGTGAAAGAGGACGCCCTGCGTTTCTGGTTTCTGCCATGTGTGACTTTCCCCGTTCCCGGACTGAATTTCTACCTTGTGCGCTGCGCTATCGCAATTACGCTGAAAGGCATAGAGCGCATCACCCTTGAGACCGCTTGACGCAGATCATGGCCAATTGCCCGGTTTGCAGGCCAAAAGGACAAAAATGGAAGTCCGCCATGGTCGAGATCGTTTGCCCATCCTGCCTTACGGTTAACCGTGTGCCGCCCGAAAGGACGGCTAACACCGCCCGCTGCGGCAGGTGCCGGGAGCGCCTGTTCACCGGCCAGCCCGTGGAACTCAATGCAGCAGCTCTCGACAAGCACCTTGCCCGCAATGCCATTCCCGTGGTGGTCGACTTCTGGGCCGGCTGGTGCGGCCCCTGCATGGTGATGGCGCCGGAGTTCCGCAAGGCCGCAGAGGCGATGGAACCGCAGGTGCGCTTCGCGAAGCTGGACACCGAGGCGGTGCCGGAGCGCGCCGCAGCCTATGGCATCCGCTCGATTCCCACCATGATCCTGTTCCGGGGCGGGCGCGAAGTGGCCCGCCAGCCGGGCGCGCTGACCGCGGGGCAGATCGTGCAATGGATCAGGGACGCCGCGCGCGGCTGAACCTACTTGACGATGACCTTTGTGCCCACGGGGGTGTTGTTGAACAGCTCAACCACCTCCCTGTTCAGCATGCGGATGCAGCCGGAGGAGGCCGCCGTGCCGATCGAGGAGGGCGCATTGGTGCCGTGGATGCGGTACATGGTGTCACCACCGCCGTCGAACAGGTAGAGGGCGCGCGCACCCAGCGGGTTCTCCGGAATGCCGCCCGGCATGCCGTTTCTCCACTTGGCGTATTTCGGTGTGCGCTTGATCATTTCGGCGGGCGGCGTCCAGGTCGGGTTCTTGCGCTTCATGCCGACGCGGGCCACGCCGGACCACGCGAAGCCGTCCTTGCCGACCGCCACAAGGTAACGCTTGGCCTGGCCGTCCGGCAGCACCTGATAGAGGGCGCGCTCGCGCGTCTTGACGATGATGGTGCCCGGCTTCTCGGTGGACTGGAAATCGACGATCTCCCGCCCCTTGTAATTAATTGCCTTCGCGGGCGCCCTGCGGGCCTTCTTCTTTTCCTCGCGCTCCCTCTTCCGGGCGTTCCGGGCCCGGCGCTTGCGGCGCTCCTCGCGCTCTTCTTCCGACTCGAACAGAAAGGCCTCAGCCGGGCGGGCGGAGATGGGAAGGCTGATGGCCGCAAGGCCCAGCAGTGACAAGAAGGCACGTCGCTTCACGGTTGTCTTCCCCAGTGGTATTTTACGAACGAGCGTTTGTATTCAGAAGACTTTCACTTCGCAACACACGCCGCCGTGATTGGTTGACACGAAGATCACCCTGATGCAGCGCAGTATCCGCCCGCAAAGCCACCGGCACACGAACTGAGCGCAATAATGCAACCGGAGGGGGCGGTCCACTCCCCCTCCTTGCTGCGGCATTCCGGAGTGTCTCAGCCCTTCTTGTTCTGGCGTTGCGCGATCAGGTCGTCGACGACGGTCGGATCCGACAGCGTCGAGGTGTCGCCGAGCGCGCCGAAGTCATCCTCCGCGATCTTGCGCAGGATGCGGCGCATGATCTTGCCGGAGCGGGTCTTGGGAAGGCCCGGCGCGAACTGGATCTTGTCGGGTGTCGCCAGCGGGCCGATCTCCTTGCGGACATGGCCCACAAGATCCTTGCGGAGCTCGTCGCCACCCGTCTCGCCCGCCATCAGGGTCACATAGCAATAGATGCCCTGGCCCTTGATGTCGTGCGGATAGCCGACCACCGCGGCCTCGGAGACCTTCGGGTGGGAGACGAGGGCCGATTCGACCTCCGCCGTGCCCAAGCGGTGGCCGGAGACGTTGATCACGTCGTCCACACGGCCGGTGATCCAGTAATAGCCATCGGCATCGCGCCGGCAGCCGTCGCCGGTGAAGTACATGCCCTTGTAGGTCGAGAAATAGGTCTGCACGAAACGGTCATGATCACCGAAGACCGTGCGCATCTGGCCCGGCCATGAATCGAGGATCACAAGATTGCCGGAGGCCGCACCTTCGAGGAACTCGCCCTTGTCGTCCACCAGCGCGGGCTTGATGCCGAAGAAGGGCCTCGTCGCCGAGCCGGGCTTGAGCTTGGTGGCGCCGGGCAGCGGCGTGATCAGGATGCCGCCGGTTTCCGTCTGCCACCAGGTGTCGACGATGGGGCAGCGCTGGTCGCCCACCACGCGGTGATACCATTCCCAGGCTTCCGGGTTGATGGGCTCGCCCACCGAACCCAGCAGCCGCAGCGACTTGCGCGAAGTGCGCGTCACGGCCGCATCGCCCGCACCCATCAGCGCCCGGATGGCGGTGGGGGCGGTATAGAAGATGTTGACCTTGTGCTTGTCGATCACCTCCCAGAAGCGGGAGTTGTTCGGGTAGTTGGGAACACCCTCGAACATCAGCGTGGTGGCGCCGTTGGCGAGGGGGCCATAGATGATGTAGCTGTGTCCCGTCACCCAGCCCACATCCGCCGTGCACCAGTAGATGTCGCCGTCGTGATAGTCGAAGACATACTGGTGGGTCATCGCGGTGTAGACGAGATAGCCGCCCGTGGTGTGCAGCACGCCCTTGGGCTTGCCGGTGGAGCCGGAGGTGTAGAGGATGAACAGCGGGTCTTCCGCCTTCATCTTCTCAGGCTTGCACTCGGCTGGCACCTGGGCCGCTTCTTCATGGTACCACATGTCACGGCCCGGCGTCATCGCCACCTGGCCGCCGGTGCGGCGCACGACGAGCACCTTCTCGTTGCCCGCGCAGCGCTTCAGCGCCTCGTCGGTGTTGACCTTGAGCGGCACCTTGCGGCCACCGCGCAGGCCTTCGTCAGACGTGATGATAAGCTTGGAATTGGCATCGTTGATGCGGCTGGCGAGCGAGTCCGGGCTGAAACCGCCAAAGACGATGGAATGGACCGCGCCGATCCGCGTGCAGGCCAGCATGGCATAGGCGGCCTCGGGGATCATCGGCAGGTAGATGGTGACGCAGTCGCCCTTCTTGACGCCGTTCTTCTTCAGCACATTGGCGAAGCGGCAGACGTTCTCATAAAGCTCATTGTAGGTGATCTTCTTGTCGTAGTACGGGTCATCGCCCTCCCAGATGATGGCCACCTGGCCGCCGCGCTTCTTCAGGTGGCGGTCGATGCAGTTGTAGGAGACATTGAGGATGCCGTCCTCGTACCACTTGATCGAGACCTTGGGGTAGGCATAGGTCGTGTTCTTGATCTTCTTCGGCGCCTTGAACCAGTCGATCCGCTTGGCGTGCTTGGCCCAGAACTTGGCGGGGTCCTTGATCGAGTCCGCATACATCTTCTTGTAGGCGGCATCATCGATGAAGGCCCTCTTCTTCCAAGAGGCGGGGACTGGATAGACTTTCTCGGACATAGGCGCATTCCTCCCATACATGCCGGAACTGGTGTGTCTTCTGGCGATCCGTTCTATAGCGTGCAATGAGACTCCTGTCTAAGAGCAGCAATGACCTCTCCACGGCACCTCAGCCTGTTCCTGATCCTTGGCCTGTTCTGGGGCGTTTCGCCCAGCCTGTACCGGCACTGGGGCGTGATCGGCATGCCGGTTTCCCATGTCATCCTGTTCACCGGCTTCGGGGTGGGGCTGGCTTTGGCGCTGATCTGCCACCTGCGCGGCATCGACTGGTGGGGCAGCCGGAAGCTGCATGTCTTCGGGCTGGGCTGCGCCGTGCTGATGAACGTGCCCTTCGCGCTGGGCCTCTATTTCGCCCGGCACGTGCCGCCGACCGAGCTGGCGCTCATCATCTCCACGGCACCGATCGTCAATTACCTGGTGGCGCTGGTAACCGGGCGGGAGAACGCCGCCGGGCGGCGGCTTGCTGCCATCATGCTGGGCTTCGTTTCGACTGCCATCCTCGTCATCACCCGGAAAGGCATGCTGCAGGGCGATGTCTCCTGGTGGCTGATCGCCGCCTTTTCGCTTCCCGTGCTCTATTCCGCCTACAACTGGTTCGCCGCCGTCTGGTGGCCGCCGAGGGTCCATGCCATGGCGGCGGGGGTGGCCGAATCCTTCTGGTCCGGCCTGCTGGCGCTCCCCTTCTTCATCCTCCTCGCGCCGCCCTGGTCGGGAGAGCAGCTGCCCATGGCCGCCTACTGGACGGTGCTCGCCGCCTGCGGAATGTGGACTCTGGAGCGCATCGCCTTCTTCACCCTCATTCAGGAAAAGGGTGCCGTCTTCACCGTGCAGGCGGTCTATCTCTCAACCCCCGCCGCCGTCGTCATCGCGCTGGCCTTCTATGGCGGGGCAGACATCTGGCTGTTCGTCTCGCTTGCCGTGCTGATGGGGGCACTCTACCTCAACAATACCGGCTCAGCCGCCAGACAGACGTCAGCTTGATCTCGGCATCCTCGAGGTCGCGCGTGACCTCGACACGGTATTCGCCCAGCTTTTCGAGCTTGTTGCGCGGGAGATAGCTGCGGCCGGGATCGCCGATCAGGGCCACGATGCCCTGCTCCTCCGCCTGAGCGAGCCAGGAGAGGACGCGGGCTGCAAGGTCCTTCTCGTAGAACAGGTCTCCCACCAGGATCACGCCGCAGTCAGGAGCAGGCGCGCAGAGGAGGTCGTCGCCCGTCACCTCCAGCATCACGCCGTTCAGCGCGCCATTGAGGCGGATCGCCTCAAGCGAGAATTGGTCGATGTCGGCCGCAAGCAGGCTGGCCGCTCCGGCCTTCATGGCGGCGATGCCGACGAGGCCCGAGCCCGAGGCAAGGTCGATCACCCGCCTGCCCCGGACGAGCGGCGGATTGTCCAGCACGTGGCGCGCCAGCGCCTGGCCGCCCGCCCAGGCAAAGGCCCAGAAGGGCGGCGGAAGGCCCATCTGGCCCAGCTCCTCCTCGGTCTTCTGCCAGAGCGGAACCGCCTCATGGGCGAGGTGAAGCATGACTTCCGGCACGAGCGGCGGGGTCATCACCGAGGTATTGGCGCGGATGAACCGGGCCCTGTCCGGGATCAAGGCTTGACCAGCCCAAGCTTGCAGATGTGCTTGAACTCCGCCTCGCTGACGGGCTGCACCGACAGGCGCGAATTGTTGACCAGCACCATGTCCTTGAGCTTGGGGTCTGCCTTGATCTCATCCAGCGTCACGGGCCGCGGCACGTCCGCCACGGCGCGGATGTCCACGCATTCCCAGGTGTCGGCCTCGGAAGTCGAATCCCGGTGCGCCAGATTGCACACCTCGACGATGCCGACCACCTCACGGCCCTCGTTGGAGTGATAGAAGAAGCCGCGGTCACCCAGCTTCATGGCGCGCATGTTGTTGCGGGCCTGGTAGTTCCGGACGCCGGTCCACTCCTCGCCAGCCTTGCCCTTGGCCTTCTGCTGCTCCCAGGACCAGACCTCAGGCTCGGACTTGAACAGCCAGTAATTCGGCATCAGGCGGCCTCCGGGTTCTTGATCAGCCACTTCCACGGCTTGATCTCGACGGCGGCGAAGAGGCCGGCCTTGGCATAGGGGTCGTTCGCGGCCATCGCTTGCGCTGCCGCGCGGTCCGCCGCCTCGATGATGACGAGGCTGCCCGTGGGCTGGCCCTCGTCACTGGTGAAGGGGCCCGCGGCCTTGAGCGCGGTTCCGAGGCTTTCGAGATATTTCAGATGGTCGGGCCTGACCGACATGCGGAGGTCGAGGCTGTTCGGCTTGTCGGTGCAGAGGAGTGCGAAGAGCATGGTGTTCCGTCCCTTGGTGAAGAAGTCTCAGGCCTTGGCGCCGAGCTTGCCGGAGCCATAGACGGGCGCCTGCGACTGGTCCAGCGGCCAGCGGGCGCGGGCGGCAACGCTCACGTCATCGGTGAGGCCCAGCGCCAGCCGCTCCGCCCCGGCCCAGGCGATCATTGCCGCATTGTCGGTGCAGAGCTTGGGCGGCGGCACGATGAGGGCAAGGCCGAAGCGCCCGGCCGCCTGCGCGAACACGGCTTTCAGTTTCTGGTTTGCGGCAACGCCCCCCGCCACGATCAGCGCCGGACGCTCCACCCCCGGGTGGGCGGCGCGGAAGAGATGGACGGCCATGGTCAGCCGGTCCGCCATGGTCTCCGCCACCGCAGCCTCGAAGGAGGCCGCGACATCGGCCACGTCCTGGTCCGAGAGGGCGCCGAGGCCGTTCACCACCTCGCGCACCGCCGTCTTGAGGCCGGAGAAAGAGAAATTGCAGTCCTTCCGGCCCTTGAGCGGGCGCGGAAAATCGAAACGGCGCGGGTCGCCGCGGCGGGCCTGCACCTCAACCTGGGGGCCGCCGGGGTAGCCCAGCCCCAAAAGCTTCGCCACCTTGTCGAAGGCCTCGCCCAGCGCATCGTCGATGGTGGTGCCGAGGCGGTGGTAGCGGCCCACCCCCTCGACGATCTGGAACTGGGTGTGGCCGCCGGAGATGAGCAGTAGCAGATAGGGGAAGTCGACATCCTCCAGCAGCCGTGCGGTCAAGGCGTGGCCCTCGAGGTGGTTGACGGCCATCAGTGGCAAGCCATGGGCCATCGCAATGGCCTTGGCCATGGTGAGCCCGACGATGACCCCGCCCAGCAGGCCCGGGCCCGCCGTTGCGGCGACACCGTCCAGCTCCGCAAAGGAGAGCCCGGCCTCCGCCATCGCCTGCGCCACCAGCCGGTCCAGATGGTTCACATGCGCCCTGGCCGCGATCTCCGGCACGACGCCGCCATAGGGCGCATGATCCTCAAGCTGGGAGAGCACGATGTTGGACAGGATGTGGCCCCGGCCGGAGTCATCACGCTGGATGACGGCGGCGGCGGTCTCGTCACAGGAGGTCTCGATGCCGAGGATGCGGGTCATGGGCGGGGCATAACGCGGGGGGAGCCTGAGACGCAATGGCCGTCACGCGGACAGAGGCCCTCATCCGGCCTGCCGGCCACCTTCTCCCATCGCGGTGCGACGGGAGAAGGGAATCCTCACCACGAGTCCCTTCTCCCGTCCGAAGGATGGGAGCCTGAGACGCAATGGCCGTCACG
>CAIYXE010000090.1 GCA_903930095.1 uncultured Hyphomicrobiales bacterium | reverse complement strand
CCGCCCGCAGCGGGCCAATCCCGCCGCTACCGTGGTCTAGTTTTCCACCGCCGTTCCCAGTTTCTCAGGTTGAAAGCCATTGTCTCGGCTCCTTGTCATCAGATTGGATCGCGGAGGGTCGGGCAGCTCATGCAATGCCCGCCACCGCGGCCACGGCCGAGCTCTGCGCCGGGAATTGCCAGCACCTCGATGCCGACGGCCTTGAGCGCCGCATTGGTGTCATCGTTGCGGTCATAGCCGATCACCACGCCGGGGCGCAGCGCCAGGACGTTGTTGCCATCATTCCACTGCTCACGGGCCCGCTCCTCTTCGGTATTGCCGCCCGTCGGCACGATCTGCAGCTTCCTGTAGCCGAGTACCTCGGCCACGATTTCAAAAATGGGGCGCGGGTCGTGGCGGAGCGCCAGCGGAGACTTTCCCTCGCCGGGACGGATGTCGTAGCAAACCAATTCGTCGGCGACCTCCTTGAAGGTCGTCACCACATCCCCACCGCACAGCGTGAAGACGGTGTCGAGGTGCATGGCTGCTCGTGACTTCGGGATGCGAAAGGCAAGAACACGGTCCACGACATCCTTTGCGAAAAGCGCTTGTGCCAGCTGCCCAATCCCTTGCGGTGACGACCGCTCGCCCATGCCGACCAGAACCGTGCGGTGGCCAACTGGCATGACGTCGCCGCCTTCAAGCGTCGCCAGACCATGATCTACTGAAGGATCGCCCCAGTGGATTGAGACCTTGCCCGCAAACCGGGGATGAAACCGGTAGATCGCCGTGGTCAGCAGGGTTTCGGGCCGGCGCGCGGGCCAGAACATCGGACTAACCACGACACCGCCGCAGATCCAGGCCGAGTTGTCGCGCGTGAACAGGGCATTGGGCAAGGGCGGCAGGATGAAACCGTGATGGCCCACATAGCCGCCGAACAGACCAGTTGGGCTGAACGGCAGATCGTCTGCGGCCAGTCCGCCCAGAAGATACTCAGCCAATCCGGCACTCGGCAACTCATCCATCCAGCTGCGCAGTTCGCTGATCATGCCCACGCCGACCTGATCCGCAGTGATCCTGCAATCCAGCACGAAGCCGCGGCCTTCCTTGGTGTCCAGCGTCTCGGCCATAAGCGCGTTGACGTCCAGCACCTCGATCCCTTCACCGCGCATGGTCGCAGCAAAGATGTCATGGTCTTTCTGAGCCTGCTTGACCCAGAACACATCGTCGAACAGCAGTTCCTGACAATTGGCGGGAGTCAGGCGCCGATGGGCGAGACCCGGGCGACAGACGATGACCTGACGGAGCTTGCCTGTTTCGGAATGGACCCCCAGTTTCAAATCCGCATTCATCCCGAAACTCCATGGATCAAGGGGTTCAAAGGGCGCTCATGGTGCCCATCCACATCAGGTAGGCTGCAATTCCTGCGACAATCACGATGCATGCGGCGATCAGCGCTTCAATGCCTGAGAAGGCCATTTGACCCCGCCCAGCCCGGGCAAACCAGTAGACGGGAACTCCGACGGCATAGAGGATGCTGCACATCAGCAGATAATTCGGCCCCGCTGCATAGATCAGCCACGCGCCATAGACCGTGGCGAGCGCGCCTGTGAACATGTCGCGGCCGCGACCCTCGCCCGCCCCATAACTCTCGCCACTCAGCGCCAGCTTGAAGGCGTAGGCGCCAGAGAGAACGTAAGGCACCAGTATCGCTGTCGAAGCGATATAGAACAGCGCAAGATAGGTCGAGTTCGAGTAAAGCGTGATGATCAGGAAGACCTGCACGAAGATGTTGGTGATCCACAGCGACCCGGCCGGAGACCCGTTCGCGTTCTCGGCTGCAAACACCTCCGGCAGCATGCCCTCCTTCGCTGCGCGATAAGGAATTTCGGCCGCAAACAACGTCCAGCTCAGGAATGCGCCGGCCACCGAGATGACAAGCCCGATCCGCACGAGAACCGAACCCCAGGTACCAACGGTCTGTTCCAGCCCGTTGGCCATCGATGCCGACGACGGCAGGCCGGCCAGTTCCGGCTGGCTCATGATGCCGAAGGACAACAGCGATACGCAAAGATAAACGCAAAGCGCGATGACAAACCCGATGATCGTCGCACGGCCAATGTCCGCGCGTCTGGCGGCTCGGCCAGAAACAACGCTCGCGCCCTCGATCCCGATGAAGACCCAAAGTGTGACCAGCATCGTACTCTTGACCTGCGCCATGATGCTGCCGAGGTCCGGCGTCTGCGCTCCCCAAAGATCGAGGCTGAACTTCGGCAGATTGAACGTCACTGCCACCAGCAGGACGAACAGCAGGATAGGCACCAGTTTTGCGAACGTAGTGACGACGTTGATGATAGCCGCCTGCCGGATACCCATCAGGATGAGGGCATGGGTCATCCAGAGAACGATCGATGCGCCGATGATCGCTTGTGTCGTGTTCCCCTCGGCGCCAAAGGCCGGATAAAAATAGCTCAAGGCGCCGAAGATCAGTACGACATAGGAGACGTTACCCAGCCAGGCGCTGAGCCAGTATCCCCAAGCACTGTTGAACCCGACGAAATCACCGAACCCCGCCCGGGCATAGGCATAGGGCCCGGCGTCCAGCGCGGGTTTTCGGATTGACAGACCCTGATAGACAAAAGCCAGCGCCAGCATACCGATGCCGGTGATCAGCCAACCGATGACGACAGCACCCGGAGATGCGCCCTTGGCCATGTTCTGAGGCAGGCTGAAAACGCCGCCGCCAATCATTGAACCCACGACGAGGGCGACAAGCGCCACCAGTCCGAGTTTGCCGGACGCCTTGATATCGCCCTTCGGCGCCGTTTCGACACCTGTGATAACCATGCCAACCCTCTCCCGGATCCAGATTGCGTGTCAGCGTAGGCCGCCACACCTCCACAAGCCACGATCATGGAAAGATTGATCGGCTCTGCGAGGCACTCAACTCCTCAGTAAAGCGCGGCTGAGCAATAAACTGCAGCGGCTCTTCGGAAAGCGCATTGACACATGTCAAGACGCTTGGATCACTATCTGCAAGTTCATGTTGACCTGTACTGCCTTTCTGGCCGCTGAGCAGCTACCTTGGCTTCAAGCTGCTTCCCCTTCACTACTGGCCCATCATCGTCTCCTTTCTGCATGGCTGCGCCATCCTGACCAAGATCGTGAAGACCTGTTTCATCCGACGGTGGGGCTTATGGGATCGGTATGGAGATCACCGGCCTGTCACGGGTCGCGCGCTCTCAGGGCTGCGGCATGGCGGTCGAAGCCCATAGGTTCGCCGTCGATGGTCCGCTCGAAGGCCGGAATGGCCTTGGCCTCCCAGAAGCCAAGGATGGCCGCCATCGTGCGGAAGTCGGGCCAAGTCTGAGATCATGGGTACTGCTATTTCTTTGTCATGCGACGGTCAGCAGGCCAGCGATGGCACCAAACACGGTCCGGCGGCCCGTCAAGATCGCAAGAACCATTGCCGTCCCACTGCGCACGGAGGCCCCATGTCCAACAGTACAGTGAAACAAGTTGCCATCTGTCCGTGCGCATTTGCCAGCCCCGCGAAACAGTGGAGGCATAAACACAACACAACCGCTTCCTCTATCTCGAAGCTGACGCGCGCATGACGTTCCAGAGATGCCGGTGCCCACGATCGCCACCGACTTTCATCATGCATTCATATAGAAGCTCCGCCATCTCAAGAGATATCGCGGCGACTGTTGAGGCTGTCAATCTCTGCTTAAGGCTCGCTTGGCGCGCACACCGAAGACAAAGTCCCAGCGCAGGCTTATCCCCGTGATACCCATGGCCTCACTCTTAAGGGCGGGGATGAAGTTTCTGGCTGTGATGGCCTTCGTCACCTCATCCTCCTTGAGACTTGAGAACATCATGCCACATCTGCTTGGAAGCGAGAGGCTCGAAGGCGAGGAGCACACTGCAGCTGTCGGTCCGTGGACCCTGAGGGGCTCACGATGGCGAGGGTCATGCGGCCCTTTCCGTTAGAGTGGGTCCACCAGAAGTCTCCGTGAATGGACAGACTGCTTCATCTCCCTCCAAAGCGTGGTGGCTGTCATACTTGGCTTGACCGCAAATGGTTGTTGAATCCTCAACCGCTCGTGCGGAGAAGGCGTTCAATTTTTTCCAGGAATGGTAGCGAGCAACCAGCATCGCTATGGATATCAATGCTCCTGGATTCAAACTCCACACCCACAAACTCCGCTACTCTTCGGTATTCCTCGGTGTCACCTGTCACCAGTGCCTCATAAGTCACTGAAAGACAGCGTGATGGGAACAGCCTGGTCCATTGCGACGCAAGTTCTGTATACACATCGATGTACGAGAAGATGCTTTTCATGTCATAGGCGTAGCTATTCCCACTCCCGTAAAGTTTTTCGAATATCCTGAAAGCTTGGTCTTGCTTGTTCCTGCTGACAAATATGAACAAGGCATCTTCCGAGATTGACGAAAGAAGCCCGACATTCTCGATGTAGGAGGGGTTGGTGTTGGTGACAAACCGCTTTCCATCGGCCACACGCTTCAGTTCTGATCCAAAGATCCCGGAAAGTGGTGTCTTGAGCCAATCCGGAATCCGCCAGGCAATCGATGGTTCAGTTAACGCAAGTTCCTGAGCGAGCTGACTGAGGCATCTATCGACTATGTCCGCCTCATAGCTTTTGCGCACAGAATCATTTGTTCCAAGCATTTTTTCAAGAAGTGATTTTCCAGACCTGGAGGGCCCCAAGATGAAGACAGGGCGCGGATTTGCTATCATTGCTTGATGAGGCTGTGCAGCCCCGGTTTCGCGCCTCAGATTGCGGGCGTGGGACAGCACGGACGCCTTTTCGGCGAGTGCTTTCCCGGCCAGTTCTTCGCTTTGCATCGCTTCGTTTGCGAGGAGCAATTGCTCCCATGCCTCCTGAGGAGCCCCGGCACGGACGTGAATGGCCGCTCGCGCGAACATGACCTTGATCCGCCTGCTGGAATTGAAGGCGAGATCAAGGAGAGGTGCGAGTTCTGCGGACGGAACGATATACTCATGCGGGAACGATGCAATCTTGCACGCCGCGCCGAGAGCAGCCGATTTATCAGCATTTGCCCTTTGCGATATGATGATCTTCCCATACAAATCAGCTGCGGTGCCGCTATTTCCCATGTTCTCATGGGCAAATGCGAGGCCATAAAGTGCATTCAGATCGTCAGGGGCTCTACTCAGTATTGCGGTAAAGGCCGCTGCAGCGGCTTCGGGATTTTCTTCTTCAGCCAGGCCCTCGCCATACATTTGGAGGGCCGCCTTGTCATGAGGATCAGCTTTCAGAGCAGTTTCCAGCGTTCTGAGATGTGTCTCCTTGAAGCCAAGAAGCTTTTGCAGTTTGGCGATACTGAGGATGACAGGGACGTTCGCAGGATCAATGAGATAGGATTGATAGTAGAAGTTCAGCGCCTTGCTGTAGTCCTTCTCTGAAGCATGAACATAGCCGAGCATACTCCATATCTGGGCGATCTTGGGTGCGCGGGCGGAGAGTTTGGTGAGCAGCGCCTTGGCAGCGGCGAAGTCTTGTGCACGCAGCTTCTCACCAGCCTGCCGAATCCCAAGCTGCAACGGAGTTTCATCAGCAGCCATTGTGATCCTGGCTCTCACCTTTATGCCTGTTCAATGGAACCCAACACCTTGCCACTATACCAGGGCGGACTTTTCAGTCGACCATGCTCCGACCCAACATGACGCCAAGGCCTCAAGTTGCAGGCGTGCGGCTTTCCTGAGCATCTCCACCATCTCTCCTGAATGCCCCTCGGCAGTTTGCAGCAGCTTGAAGAACTTCAAACGGTTCATGAAGAGCACGGTTTCGAAGAACTCCTCGGCGTTCGCGTCCAGATGAGGCTTTACGTTGTGCCGGAACACCGCAGCGGGATTGGCAGGATTCTTCCGGTCACCCAGCAAGAGAAACGATATGTCGATACGGCCGTCCTTTGCCGACACCAAGGGCGAGATCAGGCCATCGGGAAGGCTTTTGCGCTCGGACGCCGCAGCCCGCAGGTTGATCGGCTTTGCCCCATTCTTTGGCTCTGCGCTGAAGGTCTGGCTGAACGCAAAGCGCTCCGGCGAGACAAATCCATATGTCAGGAACTTCTTCCACGTATCGTTGATCGAGTATCTTGCGAATACTTCGGATTTCGTCATTCCCTCAAGCGTGATGCCAGCCAACTCGGTGCCGTAACTCAGTCCCCAGGGTGCATGGTTCACCAGCTCGATAACTGGCATGAGGACACGCTGCCCGTTCTTGCGGATGGCGCGGCTGTCAATGAATTGGGTGAGGATATCCAACTCATCCGGCAATACATCCAGCCTAGCCACGGCGAATTCTTCAGCGAGAGCCTGCTTGATCGGTTGCGGAAGGCGGTAGAGCCCCTTCAGGAACCACTCGGCGCTTTCCCGTCCACCGCCCGTCCAGGATGTGAAGCCATGGTACCGTTCGAAGAATTCCCGCGCCGCATCGGAATAGGACGCTCCGGGCTTTATGGTGAGGGCATCCCTGCTGGATTGGATGTCCTCGATCCTCACGAGTATCCCGTCTGGGATATGTATGCGCACCGGCCGGGACGGATCGATGGCAAACAGCCCTCTCGATCCATTGGATTGGCGCATGGTCACATTGTCAAGCAACCCGCCAAGTCCGCGGAACGATGCCGCCAGTTCATCCCAGTTTGCAAATGAAGTTCTTTTTCTCATGAACACATATTCCCCATACGGACCCGCCAGAGAATTGTCCGCAGTCGCTCGGTCAATTCCGGTTGACAGCCTCTAAGCCGTTCGCTGCTGAACCACGAAGCGGCGCATGTGGCCGAACATGGCCGGGATCTTTACATCCTGCGCGTAGGAGTACTCCAGCAGAACCATGAAACGAAAGGGGGCGGCCCTTAGGCCGCCCCACCCGCTTTCAGTTTGTATGATCTCAGAAGCGCCAAGCGACTGTTGCCCTCAAGCTCTGAACGTCTATATCACCCGTCGATGCGGTGCTCTCGTAATATGAGTTCGAGCCGGTTGCTTCCGCGTCAGCCGACACAGCGTCATACCGGGCAAACCGGTACTCGAGCTTGGCGGATACGTTGTCGGTCAGCATTGTTTCAACGCCACCACCAACGAACATGCCAGTGGTCCAGTCATCGCTCTGAGTGGACCAATCCTTCGTCGCGTTATCCGTGCCGGTCTTGTCCTTGTACGAAGCCTGAACAGACACATCGGCCTGTGTGAAGCCGCCCGTTCCAAAGACCATTGTACCGGGCGTGAGCAGTAGGCCCGCACGCGCGCCGACGGCCCAGGAATTACCCATTTCAACCTCGGCGTCATAGACTTCCTTGGGTGCGTCCAGGTTCTTGGCAGTCGTCTTGTCTGAGTGAAGATGACCGCTGCCCGAGCCGAAGTCGAAGTTGCTGACAAGGCCAAGAACAAGTTGCTCGCTGACCTGATAGTCAACACCGGCTTCCACGATGCCCATGAACATCTCGGCACCGACGTCTGCTTCGCGGATCCGCTCTTCCTTGAACTCGGAAGGGGAACCCGTGTACTTATCGCTATCGATTGCAAATTCCGACAGCATAGACGATCCGCCTGCGCCCGCGCCGATCCATGCGCCCGTCCAATCACCCGAAGACCCAGCTGCAACCGTATCTGCGGCCGCAATGCCATTTGCGAAGTGGTAAGCGACCGTTGCCCGGACGCTCTGAACGTCTAGATCACCCGTCGATGCGGTGCTTTCGAAATAAGACTGCGTTTTGCTTTCTTTCTTGGCGGTTTCGGCGTCAGCCGACACACTGTCATACCGGGAGAACCGGTATTCGAGCTTGGCGGATACGTTGTCGGTCAGCATCGTTTCGACGCCACCGCCAAAGAACACGCCTGAGGTCCAGCCATCGCTCTGGGCGGACCAATCCTTCGTGGCGTCATCCGTGCCTGTCTTGTCCTTGTATGAAGCCTGGACAGATACTTCAGCCTGTGTGATGCCGCCCGTTCCATAGAACAACGTGCGGGGACCAAGCAGCAGGCCGGCGCGCCCGCCGACTGCCCAGGAATTACCAAGTTCAACCTCGGCGTCATAGACTTCCTTGGCTGCGTCCAGATTGTTCGCGGTCGTCTTGTCGGAATAGAGCTGACCACTGCCCGAGCTGAAATAGAAGCTGCTGACAAGGCCAAGAACGAGTTGCGAGCCGACCTGATAGTCAAAACCGGCTTCCACGGTGCCCGTAAACATCTGGGCCGCCACATCCGCTTCGCGGGTCCGCTCTTCCTTGAATACTACGGAAGGGCTCGTCGCGTACTTATCGCTATCGATTGCGAAATCCGACAGCAGATAGGACCCGCCGGCGCCGGCGCCAAGCCAGGCTCCGGTCCAGTTGCTCTCAGGAAGCGCCGTGACATCAGCCGCAAGAGCTGGGGAGAAGCTGAGCGCAGTCAGCGACACTGCACAGAGGAAGTTCCGCCTCAAATTTCCTAT